>CAYJWZ010000032.1:0-9583 GCA_964374055.1 uncultured Candidatus Saccharibacteria bacterium
GAAGGTTGCGGCCGACGATGCCTTGCTGACAACGTCCGACGGCGAATAATTGGTGGCGCCGTTTGCTGGGGAACTGACACTGCGCAATGACACTTTGGTGCTACGGGGTCGCGGCAAAGACGTACATGCATATACGGTGCCGGCGCCGATGGCGTTAACGGTGAAAGAAGGTGATAACGTCCAGGCGGGGCAGGCGTTGACGGAAGGTCACTTGAATGTGCAGCGGCTGTTTGAGTCGGCCGGGGTGCGGGCGGTACAGCGGTATATTTTGCGCGAAGTGCAGCAGGTGTACGCCATTCAAGGCGAGACGATTAACGACAAGCATTTAGAAATTATTGTTCGTCAGATGTTATCGCGAGTGCGGGTACGAGAAGCTGGTGATTCTAAATTATTGCCGGGGCGGGTGGTGGAGCTGTCAGAATTCAATGAAGCGAATCGGGACGCGGAAACGGCTGGGACGGCCAAAGCCGTTGGTGAGCGGTTACTTTTAGGGATTACTAAAGTATCACTGACGACGCGTAGCTTCCTGGCAGCCGCTTCCTTTATGGAAACGGCCCGGGTGCTGATTGATGCGGCGGTAACGGGCAAAGAAGATCCGCTGACGGGCTTAAAAGAAAACGTGATTATCGGCAAATTGATTCCGGTCGGGACGGGCTACACCATACCTTAAAAAGGGTTACTATAGGGAGGTTATGCGTTTACTTCCTTCTTTTTGGCGGCGCTCTAGCCGAAATACGCGAACGGGCGGTTTTAAGTCGGAAACGAAAAGGGCGATTGTTGGTGTCGTATTGTTGGTAGTGGCTTTAATTGCCGCTTTAAGCCTTATTTCATTGGCTGGACCAACCGGCCAGGGGTTGTTGGGAATCATGCGGCTGTCGTTTGGCTGGGTGCGGTGGCTGGTGCCGGCCGTATTACTCCTGTTTGGGTTAGAATTGCTCCACCCAGCTTTTAAACTGCTGGAACGGTGGCGCTGGGTAGGGGTTGGCCTCTTGTTCGTTGGCTTGTTGGGGTTGAGCCACCTTATCGGCGTGGCCGAAGAGGAGGCATTGCAGGTAGCGGACGAAGGCGGGGGTGGGGGATATCTAGGCATGGCGTTGTCGTTCCCGGTGCGGGTGGGGTTGGGGGGGTTGGCGGCTGGCATTCTTTTCTTTGGGGTGGTGGCGGTGGGTAGCTTTTTAACGTTTGATTTATCTTTTACTGATCTTAGTGCCTGGTTCCGGCGCTTTATCTTACGGCGATCGAGCGGTGTTGCGGTGCATGGGTTAGAGGGCACGATCAGTGATGAGCCGGCGCCCCGTTTTAAGGTAAATACTATGGCGCCGTCGACCGGTAAGCCGGATGTGGTGCGGATCAGGATGCAGCAACAGCAGGAAGAACAGCAAAAAGCCAAGGCGCGGCAACTGTTGAAATCAGCTAACCGGGCCTATAAGCCGCCGTCGCTGGACTTGTTACATTCATCAGTCGGGCGGCCGGATAGCGGTAATATTAAGGATAACGCCCAGAAGATTCAGCGGACACTGGAGCAGTTCGGGATTGCAGTGACCATGGGCGAAGTCAATGTTGGCCCAACGGTAACCCAGTATACGCTGCGGCCAGATGAAGGCATTAAACTATCCCGCATTACGGCGCTGCAAAATGATTTAGCGCTGGCCCTGGCGGCCCACCCGATTCGGATCGAAGCGCCGATTCCACACAAAAACCTGGTGGGGATTGAGGTGCCGAATCGAGAGGTGTCGTTGGTACGCCTGCGGGATCTCTTAGCGGCCAAGGAATTCAAACAGTCGGAATCGCCGCTGACCTTCACGATTGGTAAAGACGTCGCGGGTGGGACGATTGTTGATACCCTGGAACGTTTGCCGCATTTACTGCTGGCGGGCGCCACCGGTTCGGGTAAGTCGGTTAGTATTAACACCTTGTTGCTGGCGTTGCTCTATCGTAATTCGCCGGCGATTCTGCGCCTGATTCTGGTGGATCCGAAGCGAGTGGAGCTGTCGGTATATGATGGTACGCCGCATCTTTTGACACCGGTCATTATTGAGCCATCGAAAACAATTAATGCCTTGAAGTGGGCGGTGCGCGAGATGGAAGATCGCTATCGGACGCTGTCGGAATCACGAGCGCGTAATTTATTGTCATATAACACAAACAACCCAGACAAAGCGCTGCCCTTTATTGTTATTGTCATTGATGAGTTAGCTGATCTCATGTCCAAGTATGCCCGGGAGGTGGAAGGAGCGATTGTGCGCCTGTCGCAGATGGCGCGGGCAGTGGGTATTCACCTGGTGCTGGCGACGCAGCGGCCATCGGTAAACGTGATTACTGGTTTAATTAAAGCGAATATTCCAACGCGGATTGCTTTTCACGTGGCTTCGCAGGTTGATTCGCGGACAATTCTGGATGTGGCCGGAGCCGAAAAATTGCTGGGGAACGGTGATATGTTGTATTTGTCGAGTGAACTCGGTAAGCCGCGGCGCTTGCAAGGCGCCTTTGTGTCAGAAGAAGAAGTCCATCGAGTGGTGGAAGCGTTAAAGGAGGGTAGTGAGGAAGAGCCGACGTATGACGAGACGATTGTCCAAATGCCACGCGAAGGTGTTTCGATGGGAATGAGTGGGGAAGCCGATGACGCGCTGTTTGAGGAGGCTAAGCGGGTGGTGATTCAATCGGGCAAGGCGAGCGCCAGCTTGTTGCAGCGGCGGCTGCGGGTTGGCTATGCGCGGGCAGCTCGTTTGTTAGACATGTTGCAAGAACATAATATAGTCGGCTCGGGGGAGGGTAATAAGCCGCGGGAAGTCTTGGTACGGTCGGCGGCGGAGGAGGTAGCGAAGGTGCCCACCTATGACGAGTACGACACCGCAGAAGACAACCAGTGAACCGACGGTGGGGGCGCTGCTTAAGGCCGCCCGGCGCCAGCGGGGGCTACGTTTGGCGGAGGTGGCGACGGCGCTGCGCATTCCGGTGCGTCAATTGCGGTCGCTGGAAGAAGAAGAGCTGAAGGCCTTTACGGCCGAGGTATATGCCCGCGGAGTGTTTCGGGCTTATGCCCGGTATGTGGGGATAGCGGTGCCGGAAGTAGACCATGCTTTTGCCCGGGCGGTGGCCTCAGTACGGACACTGGTGCCGGTTAAGTTTCTGGCGCCCCGGCGATGGCTGGCACGTGTCCTGACGCCGCGCTGGATCCTGGCTATGGTGGGTATGGGTGCAGCCGGCGTCGTGGGCGGGTATGTGGTGTGGCAGGTACAATCGTTTTTGCGCTTGCCGACGCTTACTTTGAGCGAGCCAACTAACGGTCTGATCAACGGCGAGTACGTGCGAGTGGCCGGCCGGGCGGAAACAACGGCCACCGTGACGGTGAATGATGCGCCGGTGTTGCTCACTAAGGATGGATCCTTCGAGCTGCAGTTAAGGCTGCATCCGGGGATTAATGTGGTCCGGGTGGAAGCGAAAAATGCAGCTGATCGACGGCGGGTCATAGCGCGTGACTTGCTTGTTCCGCGCACGGGCGGTATGTTTTAATGATGGCTAAAGCGAAGGTGGTAGATCCAGTACAAGACCGGCAGCAAGCGGCCCGAGCGGCGATTACGGCCATTAAAGAACGGTTCGGCGACGGGGCAATTATGAAGCTGGGAGAAGCGCGGAAGGTAGATGTCGACGCCATACCCACCGGATCGATTTCACTGGATATTGCGTTGGGGATTGGGGGCGTGCCGCGCGGCCGGGTTATCGAAATTTACGGGCCGGAGTCCAGCGGTAAGTCTACTTTGGCACTGCAAGTGGCGGCGCAGTCGCAAGGCAAAGGCGGAACGGTCGCCTATATTGATGCGGAACATGCACTGGATCCCCGTTATGCGCAGGCACTAGGTGTTAAGCTGGATGATTTATTGATCAGTCAGCCGGATACGGGCGAGCAGGCGTTAGAAATTGTGGACACCTTGGTTCATTCGGGAGCGATTGATCTGATAGTGGTGGATTCGGTAGCGGCGTTGACCCCCCGGGCGGAAATTGAGGGGGAAATGGGGCAATCACATATGGGGTTGCAAGCGCGGCTCATGTCACAGGCGCTGCGTAAATTAACGGGCGTTGTTTCCAAGACGAATACAACAATTATTTTCATTAATCAGATTCGCATGAAGCTGGGAGTAGTCTTTGGGAATCCGGAAGAAACGACCGGTGGCAAAGCATTGAAGTTTTATTCGTCAGTGCGGATTGAACTGCGGCGACGGGCCCAAATCAAGCTTGGTGAGACAGTCATTGGTAGTCGTGTCTATGCTAAAGTCGTGAAGAATAAAGTAGCGCCGCCGTTTAAAGTGGCCGAGTTTGATATTATGTACGGCGACGGCATTAGCCGGGAGGGCGATTTAATTGATCAGGGTTTGCAGCGTAAGCTCGTCACCAAGGCTGGCAGTTGGTTGTTGTATGGCGAGGTGCGGCTGGGGCAGGGGCGGGAAGCGGCTAAGGCTTTTTTGAAAGAAAATAAGAAAATAGCTGACGAATTGGCCAAGAAGATTTGGGACGCCGTCGAGAAAGAAGAGCAAGAAGCGGCTAAATAATAAGGTCGGGATATTTGTTCTGCCACTGGTCGTCAGGGGCGGTGCGGTTGTGTTGGGTGTGGCCACAGCGGGTACACTCCTGGACGAGGTCAAGTTGATCGGGATTGGTACCTTCAATGGCGATAGTCGGCATGAGCCCCTGACAGGTAGCGGCGCGATCGCCGGGCACCGGCCCATCAACATGTTTAGACATTAAACACTGTGGGCAGTGATTACGAAATGTCCCCCGGGCAGGGGGAACAGGCTGGTGGCAGGCGTCGCAGGTGAACGCCTCGTTGCGAGGAATCACTGGCCGCGGTAGCCGACAAACCCCATTTCGCGGGCGCGTTTGATTTCGCGAGCAACGTGGCGCTGGTGCTTGGCACAACTGCCGGTTTTTTTGCGCGGCAAAATTTTGTTCTGCCCGCTCATAAACTGGCGCAGGACTTCGCTGTTGCGCAAGGTAGGGAGGCTGACGTTAGTGCTGCAAAAAATGCAGACGGTGTTACGTTGTTTTTTCATAGGTTAAAAGGGGATATCTTCAATACGAATATCTTCCTCCTTGGCCGACCCCTCTTCGCTAAAGCTACGCGGGGCAGGAGCTCCGGGGACAGTGACCATGGCTGGTTCAGATTGAGCGGCGGGGCGAGACGCGCCGGGGCCGGCGTTATCGGCCCGGTTGCCGAGCATAATCATGTTATCGGCCACGACTTCAGTGCGATACTGTTTTTTTCCGGATTGTTGATCGTCCCAACTGCGGGTTTGCAGATGGCCTTCAATATAAACCTGACGGCCCTTAGCTAAATATTGGGCGCAAATTTCGCCGAGCTTTCGCCAAGCAGTAATGTTGTGATATTCAGTGCGATCCTGCTGGGCGCCTTGGGCGTCTTTCCAGACGCGGTTGGTAGCAATTGAAAAGCTGGTAACGGTCACGCCCTGGGGAGTGGTGCGGGCTTCCGGATCGCGGGTTAAGCGGCCGATTAACATGACTTTGTTTAAATCCATACGTGGTTACTTTACTTCCTCCTGTAAGGCTTTTTCAATACCGGCGTCGACGGCTTGTTCAGTGACGACTTTGTCGGGGCTGCCGGTACCGCCGCGACGTCGCGTCGAGCCTTCGACGGCCTGGGCAAACAGTTCATTGGTCACCTCGGTCCGTTTCGGGGTACGGAGCATGCTCAAGCGCAACATGTTTGGCAGGCGGCTAAGCGTATGGCGCAGGGCCGCAGTGTGTTCGGTTTCTAGCTCGATGTTTATGGAACGGGAAAAAGCAGCTTGTTTCTTTAAAATAGGATAATACAAGCGGCGGCGGATGGTCGGGCTGGAAGCCAAAATCTGGCCACCAACCTCGGCAATGGCGGCATCCACGGCCGTATCAAGCTCGCCCCGAACGTCATCGGCGAGCTCCGGATTGGCGATATAGGTCATTTCGTATTCAGCTGGCATAACTAAGGCAGAGTATAACACAGTGGCGCGGGCGTCAACAGATTTCTATACCGAAAATTTAAAGATAAAAATGTCGCCGTCTTGGACAACATAGCTCTTACCTTCGTCGCGGACTTTGGCGTTAGTACGGGCAGTGGCGTAGGAGCCGGCGGCGATTAAATCAGCGGCGGCCACCGTTTCGGCTCGGATAAAGCCGCGTTCAAAATCGCTATGTATTACGCCTGCTGCCCGGGGGGCATGCGCCCCCCGCTGAAGCGTCCAGGCGCGGGTTTCTTTCGGGCCGGTGGTAAAGAAAGTAAGCAGGTTTAAGGTCTTATAGCTTTCCTGAATGAGGCGATTTAAGCCGGTATCAGTAAGGCCATATTCGGCTAAAAATGTTTTCCGTTCCTCGTCATTGAGTTCAGTCAGTTCCTGTTCGATTTTGACGGAGAGAGGGAGAAAGACCCCCACTGACTCCCCCTTCGTAAGGGGGAGGAAGAGAGAGGGAGACTTTAGTTGCTCTTCCGAAACATTGGCTAAGTAGAGAACAGGCTTAAGGGTGAGGAGGTTAAGTTCCTTGACGAGCGCTTCTTCCTCGCTGGTTTTAATCAGGGTCCGAGCCGGTTGGCCGTCGGCCAGATGTTGCTGCAAATTTTGCCAGAGGGCCAGGCGCGGTAGAGCCAACTTATCATTTCCCTGCTTCATTTCAACTTGCTTGGCGCTGTCTTTGGCGCGAGGTAATGCCTTGTCCACGGTAGCTAAATCAGCTAAGGCCAGTTCGGTGTCGATGGTAGCCATGTCGCTGGCCGGATCAACTTTATTTTCAACATGCAAAACATTGGCATCGTTAAAGAAACGAACGACATGAATAATGGCATCAACTTCCCGGATGTGGGATAAAAACTGGTTACCCAAGCCTTCGCCCTGATGAGCGTTTTTAACCAGGCCGGCAATGTCGACAAATTCGATGGTGGTCGGAATAATCTTCTCTGATTTGGAGAGCGCTGCCAGTTGGGTAAGCCGACTATCGGGAACGGTAACCACCCCAACGTTGGGTTCGATCGTCGTAAATGGAAAATTTCCAACGTCAGCTGGTTTACCCTGAGCTTGTCGAAGGGTGAGTGCATTGAACAGCGTGGATTTTCCCACGTTCGGCAGCCCGACGATCCCGACTTTAAGAGACATGGTGACAATGTAGGGATTGTTACAGTATCAGTCAAAGAGGTGAGTCGCGCGCTTCAGCGTCAATGAAAACGAGCCTAACAAGAAGTTAGGCTCTACGTGGAGAGTGATGCTTACACCACGCTTGCCACGGTGGGGACGGTGCAGTTTTCTAGCGTTCCCTGGTGAAGAATCCAGCGAGGCGATCCGGCCTGGCTTAGCACCAGACTGGGAAAGTACGCTTCATTGTACACCGTTTCCCCTGGCGTGGACGATTGTGGTACAGAGGCCATTCCGATGATGGTGATACCATGTCGAGCAAGAAAGTCAGGGTGCTCGGCGGCCAAGAGCAGCGCTTCGGCGGGCAGGAGTAGAGCGTTTTCCTTGGCATGGTTCCAGGTCCGGTTCTGATGCCAACTTGCCAGCGCTGCCAGCGGTTCGACGATCTTTTCTGGTTTCAGATACACGAAGAGAAGATACGGCCGCTCGGGGCGTTTGACCAGCGTCTGATTCAGACCGGGCGGAGGCGTGGGCAAGCCGTAGGCCCGGGCCAGCTCCCCGGTGGGAATGCTGGGATCCACATACATGACCTCAGGGTTGAAGGACTGGATCTGGTCGACCGGCAAAAGCGGCAGGAACGTGTTCTTGAGTTCGGCCGGATTCTTCAGGACGAGGCCCAACTTCAGGTTCCGTTCATACTGGGCCATGAGTTTGGGCAGTAGGTTGTCCCAGGGGCCAGGTAGTACATATATGGCGTCATATCCCTCCTTGCGGTGCACGGGTACTTCTTTTGGGGCCTCAATTCCCAAGCGAACTTTGTCGCCGCGAATTTCAACAATGGTGACCGTGACATAGTGGCCGATGACGATCGCTTCGTTTTTTTTCCGCGCAAACACGAGCATGGCGCTCCCCTTTCTTAAAAAGGACAATCTGTTTTGTCTGGCCAGGAATTTTGTTCCCTGCCGGGCACGCTACAGCTTACAATACTGCCATTATCGATTGAGAGATGTCAATGGCGGTGTCCTGTAACACCTAAAACGTCCCCCTTCGGTAACAGCTAAAGTGTCCCTGGCCGCGTATGGTTACGAGTTAATTCGTAACCATTTTTTGTATGCCTTACTCACCGGAAGAAGTTTTACGGCGGGAGAACATCATCCGCCGCTACAAGCGCGGCGATCTCTCCAGTCAGCGGGCCGCCCAGTTACTCCAGTGCACCCCCCGGCAGGTGCGGCGAATGCTACAGATACTGACCGGGCGCGGCACCTTGGCCCACGGCAGTGTCGGTCACGCCGCGGCGAACCGCATGGACGAGACGGTCGAAGCCGCCATTTTAAGAACCTTTGACGCTAACCCTCGCCGCAACCACCAACAAATTGCCGACATCTTAGATGAGTCAGCGGTCATCACCAACCGCATGGCCGTGCAGCGCGTGTTACTACGCCACAACCGACACCCGCAGCCAACACCACCGGTGGCCTTTGAGCGGTTTGAGCGGGACGAAATTGGAGCGGTGGTGTACCAGGATACGTCTGATCACGAGTGGTGCCTGGGTTCAGGGGAGCGCGTGAAGTGTATCGCCAGCCAGGATGATCACTCCCGTCAGATTTTGTTTGCCCGCTTTTTCCAGCACGATGGTGTCTGGACGAACATGATCGCCCTGCGCTTCGTGGTCGAGAATATTGGCGTACCTGAGACCTTTTTTGTTGACCGGGCCAGTCACTTTGCCGGTAACGAACGACGTAGTTCCTACGCCGCCGCCAAACATCCGGAAGCGTGGGATATTCAAATTGCCCGGGCACTGTACGACCTGGGTGCGCCACTGTCGCGCAGTACGGCCTACCATCCCCAAAGCAAAGGGAAACTGGAACGACTGTTCGGCTTTATGCAGGGACGGCTTCCCCATGAATTGGGCAATGTTTCCCTGGTCGAAGCCAACAAGCACCTCATCAAGTGGGTGGTCTGGTACAACACCCGGCACATACACAGCGAGACGAAGATGACGCCCGCTCGGCGGTGGTATCTGGCCAGGAAAAACAAACGGTCATTGTTCGTACCCGTAGCACCGCGGGTTAACCTGGACGACATCTTCTCCTGGCACGACGTGCGCACGGTGCGCAAAGACAATACTTTCTCCTACGCCGGACAGACCTACCGGATCACGGGTCGGGGTGGGTGGTATATTGGTCGCGAAGTTGCCCTGCACATTCTCCCGCCGCGTATCATTAGAGTGTTTTGGATGAAGCAGTTCGTCTGTGAACTACCGCTCCAGGGAACGTTTCCGCATCCGATTGATTAACACTAGTCAGCGGACATGCTGGTGTTACGGGGAGGGGACATTTGCGCTGTTACGCGACATGGGTATAGTTTGGTTATGCAAAAGTGGAAAGTCATCCGGTCAGAGCGGATTTTAGACGAGAAATATATGAAAATCCGGAAAGATGTGGTGGAGCTGCCGGATGGAAAAACTTTAT
>CAYJWZ010000033.1:0-9182 GCA_964374055.1 uncultured Candidatus Saccharibacteria bacterium
TCCTTGAATAGGGAGAGAGGTCATTGAGCCTTAACTACCACCTCCACCGCCCCCGCCCGAGCTGGTACTGTCTGCACCCAAAAAGGTGACAACTGCACTTCCACTCGACCAACACTCTCAAACTTCTGGAAATATTCTGTCACTTCCGCCTCAGTCCGCCCCGCCAGATTAGTCGGGGAAAGCACCGTTGGCTCAATATTAGTGGCAAACTGGCCCGTTAATTTCCCGGCCACCCGCGCCTCGCCTCGTTCAAAATCCAACCGCTCCACGTTGAGGCTAAACGACTTTGGGTCATACTCCGTTAGCGTTTGTTCGGCTTGCGCGGCTGAGCGTAGCTTCAGTAAGGTGAGCGATAATAAATCGTTTTCATCAATTATAAAGGCTTGCACCCGCACTCGTTGGCGAACCGTAAACGACACCGCTGGGCTACCAACCACCGCCGAGCTGGTTGCTTCTTCGCTAGTAACTCGCGTCAGCTCCGGCTTGGTCGCCGCTCCTTTCGTTTCGCTCGTCAGCTCGCCCCGCGCTCGCTGCTCCGCTGCTTGCGCTACTTCCTGCTGCGCTTGCTTAAATTCTTCTTCCGTGAGCGGCTTATCTGAAGCCACACCGCCGGTAAAAGGCAAACTACTTTCCCCGAACACGACGCTCTGCGCGCTGACCGGTAACTTATCAATAATAAATTTCCCGGCCGTCACATTACCGCCCCCCCCTTTTTCTTTAGCCGTAACGGCGACGCGCGCTGAACTCTTCGGATTCAGTTTGACCGGCCCATCAGTCAGGAAGAAAACACCGCTGGCTTCATGTCGCAAATGCGTTTTAGGAAGCAATGATTGCTCCTCGTCTTGTTCATTTTTGAGCACCACCTCACCCCGTGCAAAATCATCATGCAGATTCTCGTGGGCTCGCTCCACTGTCTTGCTTTCTTCGGCTGTTTTTTCCACTACGCGGGCTGGCAAAATGGCCCGCTGAAAATCCGGGCTATCAACGTTGGTCGAAAGCAAAATAACCTGCTGCACCTCGCGGGCTTGAGTGGCCGGATGCACCGTAATAACAGCCCGCGGCAGGTAAAAATAGGCCCAACCCAGCACCCCCATGCCCACCACCGCCACTACGATACCGACCAAAGCCAGCCGGGGCAGAATAAACTCAACCGACATAACACTGCAACCGGGCCACCGTTTGTTGTAAACTATCGGAACGTACCACCCGATAACTGGTCCGAATACTCTGCGCACTACCGTGCGCTGTAACTAACAATTCTACCGGCAAGCCATCATCGGTATGCAACTCCTTGAGCGTCTGCTGCAAAGCCGTCAGCTGCTCTTTAGAAAATGATCGGGGCAACCGAATCAGAATTCTCGATTCCTGACCGCTTGCCTGCCCGCCGTAGCCTTGCCTGCCCGCCGAAGCTTTAGCGTAGGCGGGGCGAATTGGGGGGTGGGCTAGCAACTGAGCCACCGTTTCGCGGTTCAGCGGCCAGATTTTATCAGCCAGTATTTTAGTCTCGCCATCTTTATCGCTTAACTTGCCCTCTACTACCACCGTTGCGCCATCACGCCACTGTTCGGCTGTCGTTTTCAAAAGCGAGGGAAACACCAGCACTTCCACACTGGCCACCAAATCTTCCACCACCACAAATAACATTGGTTGCTGGCTCTTGGTAATAATTTTGGTAATCCGGCCAATAACCCCGGCTACTTTAACTGTCCCCGTTTTCATCTGTTTGAGTTCAGCCATAGACAAAACGGTTGTTTTCAAAGCCGGCCAGAACTCACGTAACGGATGCTCCGAAACATACATGCCTAGTAATTCTTTTTCCCACTGCAACTTTTTATCCCGCTCGGCGGCCGGCGCCGACTCCAGGCGCGGCGTCGGTTCGGAGAGACCGCCCAGCAAATTTTTCTGGCCAGCATCACGTGTGCGATGTAAGTCACGGTTAAAGGTGAGCAGTGTCTCCAGGTTATGCAGTAGATAACCCCGCTCCCCTAAACAATCCAGGGCTCCCGTCAAGGTTAAACTCTCGGCCGTTTTACGATTAAAGCTCTTACTATCAATTCGACGGAACAAATCGGCCAGATCTTTAAACGGACCATTCTTCGTGCGTTCCTCAATCAGTCGTGCCACCGCCACGTCGCCCACGTTCTTTACTCCGGCTAACCCAAAACGAATACCGAATTTTCCATCATTCGTTTCCACCACTGTAAAATCATGTTCACTTTCGTTAATATCCGGCGGCAGAATAGTCAGCCCCATGCTCAAGGCTTCGGCAACTTCAATTGCCGCCCGGTCAATATTACCCTGATCACTCGTTAACATGGCGGCCATAAATTCCGCTGGATAATGGGCCTTAAGATAGGCCGTTTGAAAGGCGATCATGGCATAACAGGCGGCATGCGCCCGATTAAACCCGTACCGGGCAAAGGGCTCAATGAAATCCCACACCTGCTGGGCCGTTTTTTTACTGACGTTATTTGTCGTAATCGCCCCTTGAATAAATTTTTCCCGCTGCTCGTCTAACAGTTCTTTAATCTTTTTACCCACTGCTTTGCGCAGAATATCAGCCTCGGCATAACTGAATCCCGCGAAGCGGCGGGCAATTTCTAATACCTGATCCTGGGTGACAATCACTCCATAGGTTTTTTTGAGAATCGGTTCCAACAACGGATGCAGATACGTCACCTGACGCTTGCCGTGTTTACCGGCAATGAAATCGGGAATTGAATCCATCGGCCCCGGCCGATACAGCGCCAAGATCGAAATAATATCCTCAAACTCTGTTGGTTTGAGTTCTTTCAAATACCGCTTCATGCCGCTCGATTCCAACTGAAACACCCCGGTACTCGCGCCCGCCTGTAGTAGGTGGTACGTCAAAACATCATCCAAGGGCAGCCGATCAATATCAATGGTCTGGCCAGCCCGTTTCTGCACCCTGGTAAGCGTATTTTGAATAATCGTTAGGTTCTTTAAACCCAAAAAGTCAATTTTCAGAAGACCCAGTGCCTCCACTTCTTGCATAGCATATTGGGTCACCGTATCCTGTTCGCCGTCCGAGGTACTGGCCAGTTGCAACGGCACATGGTGAGTGAGGGGCTGCTCGGTGATAACCACCCCGGCCGCATGGGTTGAAGCATGCCGACACACTCCTTCCAGTTTCTTGGCTGTATCCACTAAGCGCTTAGCTTGCGGATCACTGCCATACAACGTTCTAAGTTCACTTGATTGCTTGAGCGCTTCCTCGAAATCCATAAACGGCGGAATCGCCTTGGCAATCTGGTCACAAAAAGCATACGGAAAACCCAGGGCGCGACCGGCATCCCGCACGGCGGCGCGGGCGGCCATCGTTCCAAAGGTAATAATCTGCGCCACGTGATCCGCCCCGTATTTTTCCCGCACATAGGCAATCACTTCATCCCGCCGGTCATCAGCAAAATCCAAATCGATGTCCGGCATCGAGACCCGCTGCGGATTCAAAAACCGCTCGAACAGCAAGTCGTACTGCAGCGGGTCAATATTGGTAATGTTGGTTAAATACGATACCAGGCTGCCCGCCGCACTACCCCGGCCCGGGCCAACTAAAATCCCGCGGCGCTTGGCTTCATTCACAAAGTCGGCCACGATCAGAAAATACGACGCAAAGCCCGTTTTTTGAATAACCCCCAACTCATACGCCAAGCGCTCCCGCGCGGCTGCGGGTAAGGAGTGGCCATACCGACGGCGCAACCCCGCTTCGCTCAACTTTGTAAGTTCCTGATCGGCCGTAATGCCGGTCGGGAGGGGGTAGTGCGGCAAATAATTTTTGCCGAAACCAAGCTCAACGTTACACTGCTCGGCAATTCGCTGGGTGTTATCAATCGCTGCCGGATATTCTTTCCATAATTCTTTTAATTCAGCTGGACCCTGTAATGAAAAATCCTCCCCCAACATACTTAAGCGATCCTTCTCCTGTACTTTTTTACCGGTCTGCACACAAATAAGCACATCCTGGGCCTCCGCATCATCGGCCAAGAGATAATGCGAATCAGCCGTCGCCACCAAGCCAACCGCATAGTTCTTGCTCAAAGCAAAGAGGGCTTCGTTGATGATGTTCTGCTCACGCAACGTCGGGTGATGCTGCACTTCAAAGTAAAAGCGCTCTTTGCCAAAAATAGTTAGATGCCATTCAATCAAGCGCGCTACCTCATCCTTATTCCGGCTCAGAATCGCCTGCGGAATATCGCCATTAATGCAGCCCGACAAAACCACTAACCCCTCGTTATGCCGTTCCAGCAGTTCATAGTCGATCCGCGGCTTGTAATAAAATCCTTTCAGGTGGGCCTGCGTGGTTAACTGAATCAGATTCTGATACCCGGCATTGTTTTGAGCCAGTAAGGTTAAGTGCCGCGGGTCGGCATCAATCCGACCCCGTTTATTAGTATGGCCCTTAGGCGCCACATACACTTCCACTCCAATAATCGGTTTCAAACCGGCTTTGTGTGCCTCGTGCACAAATTCAATCACGCCGTACATAACCCCGTGGTCGGTCAGTGCCAACGAAGTCATACCAAGCTCCTTAGCCCGCGCCACTAACGGCTCCACTTTCGACAATCCGTCCAGCAATGAGTAGTGAGAGTGTACGTGAAGATGGGTGAAATCTGGCATAGTGGTATCATACCAAGGACATGCCTGCCGTCTATCGTCTTCTAAAACAAATCACTTATGGAACGCTCTATCTCGTGCTGACCGCACTCCTCACTGCCGGCATGGTAATACTGATTCGTCGCGCTTTAGTAGTGCCTGCCCCACCACCGGCCGTGGCGCTGCCCAGCCCGCTCCGTATCGAACAAGTCGCCGCTATCCGCCATGGAAAAACCGTCGATCTGGTGGCGCGTCTCCGTAATCCCAATAATACCCTTGGCATCCGTTCCGTTACCGGTACCTTCCGCATGCTGGCCGACAACGGCACCGCACTAGCCACCCATAACGAAACGACCTATCTGTTACCCGGCATGATTCAGTATTTAATTGCCATTGATGTACCCAGTCCGGGTTCCTTTGCCAAAGTCGATCTAACACTAAGCGAACCAATCACGGCCACCATCCCCGCTACGCTGACGCTGCCCTCCTTTGCCACCTTTTTGCGTGAACGCCGCCAGTTTAAAAGTGGCGACCGTTTCATCGAAGAGCAAACCGGCATTTTACGCAACACCAGCAGTCTCGACTGGGAACGAATCGAAATCAGTGGAGTGGCCCTCGACGAGCGAGATACCATTGTCGGCGCCAGCAAAACCTTCCTCGGCGCCTTGCCGGGTGGTTCCCAACTAGAGTTCACCTTGCAGTGGCCCGTGCCCGCCCGCCCCACCAGCCGCGTGATTATTTGGCCCACCACCAACATTTTTGAGGAAACCAACAGTATAGAAGTAATTGGCGACCCCGCCTCGCTGCGGTAGGGTAGGACTGTGCGCATCCCTGAACTAATTCGTTCCCTCGATTGGTTGCAGCTCAGCTGCGCCATCCTCCTGCTGCTGGTCGGCTTAAGCATGCTCTTTTCGGCCACCTACACGACGCCCGGTTTCCTCAACGGTCGTTTCGGCCGCCAGGTCATTGCTATCGTGCTTGGCTTACTTATCTGTGGCCTGTTTGCTCGCGTGCCCTATCACGTGTGGCAACGCTACGCCTGGCTACTATACAGTTTGGGGTTGGTTACCTTGTTCTTAGTCAGTGTGAGCAGCCGGGTTATTCGCGGTACTATTTCTCGTTTCAGTTTCGTTGGCTTTCAACTGCAACCCTCGGAATTTATGAAAATCGCTCTTATCATCGCCCTGTCGGCTCTCTTAGCCCGTCATACGCCCAACACCCGTCGCGGATTGATTGTCAGTACGCTGCTCATCACCATGCCCACGGTACTGATCATTCTCGAACCAGACATTGGCACCGCTTTTTTGCTTGTCGCTATCTGGCTCGGGCTGCTCATTTTTTCCGGACTGTCTTTCCGGGCCCTCCTCGCCCTCGCGTTACTGTTGCTTATACTGGGCGTAGTCAGCTGGCACTGGTTTTTATTAGACTATCAAAAAGCGCGCTTGCTGGTGTTTCTTGACCCGAATCGTGACCCCCTTGGTGCCGGCTACAATGTCTTTCAGTCAATTGTTGCCTTAGGCAGCGGCCGCCTGCTCGGCCGCGGCTTAGGTCACGGACCACAATCACAGCTCCAATTCCTGCCCGAACAGCACACCGATTTTATTCTAGCCAGTATTGGTGAAGAGCTCGGTTTTGTTGGCGTCAGCGTGGTGCTTTTACTATATGGCATGCTGCTCTGGCGCTTACTAATAATTGCTCGTTCCACCCAGGATCGCTTTGGCCAACTACTAAGCATCGCAACCTTCATCATCCTCTTAACCAGCCTGACCGTCAGCGCCGGGATGAATATGGGCATGCTGCCCGTTACCGGTATTCCCTTACCACTCGTTAGTTATGGCGGCTCCAATCTGGTAGCTACGCTGATGTTGCTCGGCATTACCCAGTCCGTCTGGTTGCACCGGCGCTGGCTGCGTTCACCACCCCCGGAAATCAGCGAAATAACCTAACAATACATGAATACAATCTGTACTCAACTGTGGTTGACACAGACTTTGTTTTGATCTATCATGTAACCATATAAGACGTATGGAGTTCGATTACAACAGCCATTTCGTCTCTCGTTGCCCCTTCTGCAGCGCCGAGTATGATCTTGAAGGCGCTAAGATAATTGGCGAAGAAGAGGATTCAACCATGATTTATGTTACCTGTTCCGAGTGCGGCAGCTCAATTGTGGCCATTGTCGCTATGTCCGGCCTCGGTATTGTCAGCCTGGGCTTAGTCACTGACATGACCGCCGAAGATACCAAGCGCTTTGCCGGCAGCAAAAGTTTAAGTAGTGATGAATTACTCAAGGTCTACGAACTGTTAAAGGAAAACAGCCCCTCAACCGTCACAAAATTGACACAAAACCAGTAAGTAGCTACGCTCTCATTCTGTGACCGCCGAGCGTTTACAACTCGAAGCTTCTCCGCGCGCCGGTACTCCCCGGGCAGTTTTGCGTACCGGGTCTGTCCCCGCCATTCTGTATGGACACGGCATCAAAAACGAAACCCTGCAATTAAATGCCAAGGCCTTTTTTAAGGTCTGGCAGGCAGCCGGTAACACCACTCTCGTCATGCTCAAGACCGGGAAAGCCGAACACCCGGTGCTAATTCGTGAAGTTCAACTGCATCCGCTGCGTGATACTATTCAACACATTGATTTCTTACAAGTCCGGATGGACGAAAAAATTAAAGCTAAAGTGCCTCTCGTATTCGTTGGCCAGTCCGTCGCCGTTAAAGATTTGAGTGGCGTGTTGGTCCGTAATCACGATGAACTGGAACTGGAAGCCTTCCCGCAGGATTTACCGCACAACATCAGTGTTGATATTACCTCGCTGACCAATTTCGACCAGGTTATTCACGTCAAAGATATCCCGCCGCCCACAGGTGTTACAGTTTTAACCGAAGCGGACGAAGTCGTTGCCCTGGTCCAGCCGCCCCGCAGCGAAGCCGAGCTCAAGTCGCTGTCGGAAGAGGTCAAAGAAGATGTCGCGGCCGTTGAAGGTGTCGTCAAGCCAGAAACACCAGCTGACTTGTCCGCCGAAGCCGAAGCGGGTGCCGACACAGCCAAAAAAGCCGAACCCAAAAAAGAAACTAAAAAATCTGAATAAGTAACGCCCACTGTTCTATCTTACTTCGTGTGAGTATGATAAAACCATGCATGGCCCGGAAAAAATTAATGCTTCTCCCCAGCCCCAGCGCTTAGAGGCTCTACAAAAGAATCCCGATGAGGAAAAGTTAGCTGCTTTTACTCCAGACGAGCAACACGAAATCAGCAGTAAGCAAAAAATCCTCTCCTCCTTAGCATATTTCGTCGGCAAAGATTTTAAGATTCCTGTGCTTTTGAATGAACCCGGCGGCGGCTGGTATTGGGATCAGGAAAAGAATCACATCAAGGTTGATCCGAAAGATTTACTGGAAAAACCCATGGAGTATCTGCGTTTTGTTATTTGTCACGAGGCCGGACATCGCCGTATTTCCCGTATTATTGACGTCATTCCCAAAGAAGTGTGGCAACAGCCCGGGTTCCCTTTTTTCTTCAATGCTCTAGAGGACACACGGACTAATACTGCTGTGGCTGAATACTATACTCGTTTTAAAGACCAAATGATTGATGCCTATGATTTACTAGATCAAGAGCATCGGGCTCAAGTACAAGCAAAAGCTGAATTAGGCCATCAACCTAAGTCCATGCAAGCTGGTTTTGAATACATAAAGCAATGGTTGAAATGGTATCAATGGACTGATGATCCAGAAAATAGAGAGAAAGAGTACGACTTTCCAGATATATCTGGTGATTTACCGGAAGAGGTAAAGACGGTAATAAAAAAAACGATAAAACAAGGAGAATCTTCATGGACAAGATTTCCAACTCGCGACATGGCTGATGGACGAGAAAGTGATGAAAATAGATTAACAGGCGAAGCGTCAATCACAGCACATGCCAAGCATGCTTACAAAATTGACTATGAACAGATCTGGCCTGAATTTAAAAAATTGGTTGACCAAGATATCGAGCGCCAAACGCAACAGGAAGCATTGCAAAAAGCTATGGAAGGAGTTCCGAAAGAGAGGCAAGAAGGTGTTCCTTCCCGGATGCTGCCGCAAGAACTTACTGATAAGCTCTCGCCAGAAGAAAAACAAGAGTTAGAGAAAGCAATGCAAGATGCATTAGGAAAAGCGCAGTCAGGCACGCCGTCAGATCAAGCCCCGCAGGCACATATTGACCTAGATGATCTGTCCTAAGGGCTACAGCAAAAGATTCAAGACTATGTTGCCAGCCTGCCGGAGGAAGCGAAAGAAGAACTGCGGCAAAAAGCCAAAGAGGCGATGAGGGCATTTGAAGAAAAAATCAGTGAAGCGCTGCAAGGCAAACTGGTACCGGAGGCGAGTGAGCCCACTAAAGAAAGCATGACAAGCGAGGAGCCCCCACCGCCACGTCGTCAGGAGCCTACCGATAGCGGCCCATTGAAACAAGTCATAGAAAAAGCGCTCGCCAAAGACGCCAACGCGTATGAAGCGTATCAACGTGAAGTTTTAGATACCATCGTTCAGCTGGAAAATGATCTGCGCGATATATTTACGGAG
>CAYJWZ010000034.1:0-8559 GCA_964374055.1 uncultured Candidatus Saccharibacteria bacterium
TAAGGCGGCCGGGCTAAGATAACAAAACATTGGCCATCGGAGTGCTGACGAATGTGCGGTTCAAAATAGATCAGCCGGTTTGGCTGGCGGTGGAGACAAGGGGTGAACAAATCACGGCCTCGCTTTCACTTGACGGTGAGCGGTATACGCAGCTAGCCCAATTACAAGATGCTTCGTTCTTAAGTGGTGGGGGAGTTGGTATCTATACCGAGGATGGGGCGGAGACGCTTTTCAATGACTTCACCTTTTCGCAGTAGTCGCGTTCCGCGCGTTTTTGCGCAGGGTGTGACGGTTCTGGAACAGCATCCGTGGCGAGTTTTAGCAGCCGCGCTGCTGTTCGCGATGGTGTGGCGGGGGTGGGGAGTGTCGGTCGCCCTGTTTTGGGGGGTGGCGCTGCTGATGGTGCTTCTTCATATGTCCATGCGGCCGCTCTTGGTGGTGGCGCTGCTGATGGTACCGGCGATTCCCTTTTTGTATTTGCTTGATCGCCCGGCGCAGGCAGAGCGGGTAGGCGTTTTAGTTTTTATTTTGCTTATTCTGGCTTCTTTAGTGAATGCCGCCGATGTCTGGCGATCGTCCACGTCCTAAATTCGGCGTTAAGCATTTTTATAACCGGTTTATTTTTGCCGTGGCACGGCTGCGGGCGGCATGCTGGCGGCTGGTGATGAAGCATGTCGGACGGTCGGTGTATATCATGCGTGATTGCCATGTATTGAGCCCGGAGGGGATTAGTATCGGGAATTATGTATGTATTAATCATGGCACAACGCTGGGGGGGCATGGTTCTTTGACGATTGGTAACTACGTCAATGTCGGGCCGAATGTCTCTCTGCTCACGGCGAACCATCGTTTTGATGTTTTTGACCGGCCCATGGCGCAGCAAGGCGTGGTACCAGCACCGGTTATTATTGAGGATGATGTCTGGTTGGGAGCCAACGTCGTTGTGTTGCCCGGTAATCGGATTGGGCGCGGGGCGATTGTCGGGGCGAATGCGGTGGTGACGCACAATGTGGAGCCGTTTGCGATTGTCGGTGGGGTACCAGCGCGCCTCATTCGTTATCGGTTTGATGCCGACGTACGGAAAAAAGCCGCCCAGGTTATTTTTGATTCAGTAGTGGGGGGCGAGTAGTTCCTGACATGCGGAGGCGGGCGTAGGTTCCGGCATAGGTGGCGATAGTTCCGATAGTGAGGAGCGGGTGCAGTAACCAGGCCCAGTCGGGCTGGCGACGCCAGCCGCGGGCGGCATCGAGTATAAGCGGGGCGATGGTGCCGGAGCGGAGGATAATACCAGCAATTTGGGCCCGGGAAGCGGGGTAGCGGTATTCAAAGTGAGCGGCTTCGCGGGAGCGGGTTTTTAAACGGCGGCTTTTTTTGATGAAAAAAGCGAAAATGCCGGGGGCGTGATGGTTAATAATACCGACTTTGACCTTGGCCCACCGGCGGTGAGGCGTTTTAAGCAGGCGGGCAGCGCCATCAATATGCAGCCAGGGAGTTTGGCTAACCTCAAGTAAGGCTTCCCGTCGGCACAGAAAGGCGTTGCACGCCAAGGTTGGTAAACGGCTAGTGTCGGTGAATGTTATAGCTAGATAATTGCCATAATCTGCGGCCTGGTGAGGGGCATTGGTCCATGTGTTGGTCAGTTGGGAAAAGCGCTCATGGAAGCCGGCATAGACAACTAAAGGATCATCGGCACCCAGCAGGCTAACATAGCGAGTAATCAGGTTGCTATCGGGGGCAGCGGTGTAGAACAACGGCTCGGCCGCCACAATATTAGGGTCGCTAAATGGTTCAACCATTTTTTGCAGCCAATCAGTTCGATCAAGGACATTATCGTCATCGAGATGAAGAATTAACTCGCCGGTGGTGGCGGCAAAACCAAGCGGCAGGCCATAGAGGTTGGAGCGGGCCGGATTGGCAACAATGCGAAAACCATGGGCTTGAGCAAGTTGGTGGGTGTTATCAGTTGAACCGCCATCGACGACGATTTTTTCAATTAAATGTGCCGGGTAGTCTTGTTTATCCAGGCTGGCCAGAGTGCGGGGCAACAGCGCCGCACAATTATAGGTCGGAATGACGATGGAGATGGTTGGCAGTACCCCCATGCGGCGGTTATCGGGCAACGTGTTCGGTGGGACGCGGAATCGCCTTTCCCTTTTCGGCCTGAAAGTCGAAGAGGTGGCCGAAGAATTGGCGCCCGGCCCGCCAGTAGTATTTCATATCGTCGACATTACGGATGCTCATTAGTTCACGCAGGATAAATTCCGGGGTCATGGCCGAGCGGTAGATGCCTTGGGTAAGCGACAGGATCTGGTCGTGCGAGATGGGTGATTTCATGACGGGTTTGCGCATGTCATATTCATCCCAATTTTCGGTCAGCAGCCAGCCATTCTCTTTACAACGGCGGAATAACTCCGTGCCGGGGTAGGGGATGATGACGGTGGCCTGAAGGGTTTTGATGTAGCCTTTGCGGAAGAGAGAGGTGGTGAAATCAACCGTCGCCTTAGCTTCCTCGTAACTTTCCCAGGGATAGCCGACCATGCAGGTGACATGGGGATGGCAACCGGCTTCAGAAGCCCAGCGGGCAGCGTCTTCCATTTGTTGGGGAGTGGTGCCTTTGTTGATCTGATCAAGCGTTTTCTGGCTGGCTGATTCCAGACCGTACAGGATAAAGCGGAAATTGGCCTTGCCCATTAATTGATATTGCTCACGGGTGAGGGCGCCGGCTCGCATATTGCAACCAAACGTTATTTTTTTATGAAGGCCGCGCTTGATCATCCCTTCGCAGAATTCCTGGAGCCACGGGCCGACCGGCAAGGTGCCGGTATCGTCAAAGTTTTCGCGGATACCAAGCGAGACCAGGTATTCCAGTTCATCAAGCAGCTTGCCAGCCGACTGGGTGCGCCATGTCGGCCAGATACTGGTCCACGAGCAGAAGGTGCAGCCGCCCAACTGCATACTGCCGTCGGCGTTCTTTCCGGCTGGTCGTCTCCACCAGCAATCGCGACCGCACATCGAATATGTGCCCGGTAAATATTTAAAGTTGCCATTGCGATAGGCGTACAGCCACCACTTGGTCAGTTCGCGATCAATCATGGGCAGCTCTTCTAAATTTCCCTTAGCAATGAACTGGCCGGTATTTTTGATCTGGCCACTGGCGCGGTAGTAGACACCGGCCGCCATGGGGTCGCCGACATCCAGATGACGAGCTAAGGCCAGCAGTTGAAAATCAAAATCACCGCCGGTGATCACATAATCAACGTTTGAATTGGCCAGGGACTCTTCCGGCATGGCCGTTACATGATCGCCCATCAGGACAATGGTCATGTCGGGGAACTTTTCTTTAAGGGCGTTAATGGCTTGCCACATAGCTTTAATGGTGGGTGTTTTGGATTCGACGGCCAGCATGTCAGGGCGAAACGCTTCAATTTCGGCAATGAACTCGGGAAAGGTTTGATTGGCCGCGATCCCGTCGTTCCAGGCAACTTCATAGCCCTTTGATTTTAAGAGCGTGGCGGCGTAAGCCGGCACAACCGGATATATGTACGTTGGAGCGTTAAAGTATTGAAACTGCCGATTTTGGCTGATGAGCGGCGCGCCTTTGTCGCGGGGGATGGGCGGGTAGGCAATGGAAATACGCATTGAAGCTAAGGTGAAGGATTAAGACTTTTCCACTATACCATGGGATGCGGTTGTTTACTTTAGGCGATGGTAACTCTTTCCGCTGGTTTGTTCTTCGAGAGTGTGGGCGGCGGCGCCAATGAGCCGCGGAATAATAAAGAAGGCCTGGCCGAGGCGGGGGTCGAATTTTAGTTCCAGTAAGCCAGCCGCCAGCGCGCCATCAATATTGAGGGGGAGATGCTTGCCTTTGGCTTGGTGAAAAGCGCGTTGTAGAGCATAAGCTTTTTTAAAGTAGGTACATGGAAAGCCTAGTCGTTGAGCCTGTTGATAGAGGGCGGTGGCCCGTGGGTCTTTATCTTTATATAGTTTGTGACCGAGGCCGGGGATGACCTGTTTCGCGTTGAGATGTTGGGTGACAATTTCCGTGGGGCTCAAGGGGGTAGCGAGCAGTAGGGCGGCGGCTTCGATGGCGCCGCCATGACGAGTACCCACGGCCAGCGCGCTGGCGGCGAGAGCTACATTCATGGGGTTGCCGGTGGAGGTGATTACGCGGGAGACAAAAATAGAAGGCGCTTCAATGCCATGCTCAACGCTGGCGACCAGCATGCTGTTCAAAAGTTGTGTTTCCCGCTTGGTCGGAAAGGTACCGCGCCAGAGCAAAAAAATTACGTCAGCGAGAGAATTTTTTTTGATCAGTTTGATTAAATTATGCTTGCGGATATAGTGACGGCTATTTTTAAAGCTACTAAGTTTTGTGCTGAGGCTAAGTTGCGCAGGGCCTGTCGCTCCTGCACCCCCGTCCGACGGCTTCGTCCCGCGGCGCGGGACTGCAGGCGCTCGACGGGGGGCCCCCGAAGCGCCACCCGCGCGATACTTTTGTGTGAGTTTTTTCTTCATAGGACTTTTTTTACCAAGCGGGGGACGTCTTCGGGGGCACGGGCAATCAAGGCGCCCGCTTTTTTGAGCGCGGTAATCTTTGATTTTACCGAGCCCTGACCGGGGGTGACGATGGCACCGGCATGACCCAGGATAGTGCCGTGCGGTAAAAGCCGGGAAAAATCGCCGGCAACCAGAGCCACGACCCGCTTGGTTATTTCCCGGGCTTGCATGGCGGCGGCCAGCTGTTCTTCATAAACGCCACCCACCTCACCAAAAATTACCAGTACTTTGGTTTGTTTGTCATGTTCGAATAAGCGAGCACAGTCAAGAAAAGTTGTGCCGAGCAACACGTCGCCGCCGATGCCGAGGGCAGTGCTTTGGCCCAGGTCGTTAGCGGTGAGGAGGCGAGAGAGCTCGGCGGTCATCCCGCCGCTTTTTGATATAACCCCGACCGGGCCGGGGGTGAAAACGCGATCAACCAGCTCGGCGGCGCCAATGGCGCCCAATTTTGCTTGCCGGGGCGTGATAATACCAACCGAGCTTGGCCCGACCAGGCGGACGTGTCGTTGGGCGGCCCAATACAAACAGCGGGCGACATCGGCGACAGGCATTTTTTCGGTCAGGATATTAATTAATGGAATGTTATGCCAGATAGCCTCGAGGGCGGCATCGGCGGCGAAGGCAGCCGGGACGGTCACCAGCGAGGTGTTGATAGTAGGTTGTGCCCGAAGTGCTTCGCCGACCGTATTGTAAACGGGAATACCGTCGGGTGTTTTTTGGCCGCCTTTTCCGGGGGTGACGCCGGCCACCACTCGGGTTTTGTAGCTGAGCATCTCACGCGCAGCGCGTTGTCCTTCATGGCCGGTGATGCCCTGTATTAAAACAGTCGTGCGGCGATCGATCAGAATACTCATCGGTGGTAGGCGAGCCGAACCATGCGGCGAGCTGATTCGGCCATGGAAACTTCTGGCCCAAATAAATGAAAGTCATAGCCTTTTTGGGCGGCAACGTGGCCCAGCATGGCAAAGGCTTCGGCCCGCCGGGGGCCGTCACGGCGAATGACAATCGGGTAGCGGGGCCGCGGTTTACTATGGTTAAGACCATGCACAAAGCCACGCAGCGTTTCGTAAATATCAGTGAAATTAGCCGTACCGCCGACCACCCAGCAGCCTTTGAGGCCGGGTTGCTTAAGGACTTTTCTGGTGAGGGCGGCGACGACGGCCGATCGCGGGTTGCCGGAGTATTCAACATAGTTGGCCGGCCGGCCGCCGGCCTGCAGCAGCGCATCGAGGTTTAACATGGAGGCGCCACCGCCGGAAGCCAGGACAGCAATATCGCCACCGAGTGAGACGTATGGTCGAACTTCGGGTTGGACCACGTGGTCATCAAGTATTACTTTGGCGTCGCCGGCTACGACCTGGCCATTGACTTGCTCGAAGAGCGGATTGATTTCCGCGAGCAGGGCTTTTTCCTGAGTAAAGAGTTGCCACAACGAGCTGATGGTGTTTGCCACCGCCGAGCGGGGGTTGAGGCGAGCGGCCAGCAGCGCTTCCCGGATGGCAAAGGCGGGCAAGCCAAGTCCGAGGCTGATGGGGATAGTGGTAGCGCGGTCTATGCCCGTACCACCGCGGGCCGCGATGCTTAAGACCGGGCCACGGCTGGCGGTGTCATAGCTTACACTGACATAGCGTTCAGCAACGGCCGATATTTTTTCTTCCGCTAAGATGGAGGAGGGATACTGGTTATCAATTGGTGTGCGCCACAAGCGGCGGAGGGTGGGCGGCAGCTGCCGCGCTTTAGTTATAATTTGAATGCCGCCTTGGGCGGCACGGTTCCCGACTGGCACTTGGGATTTGAGTACGAGTGGCCGGCGTAGTTTGATTCGTTTGGTGCGAGGGGTGAGGAGTTGGGAGTGAGGAAGCGTGATCCCATAGCGAGCGAAGAGTTGTTTTCCCTGATATTCCAGCAGATTCATAGCAGCTTTATAGCGTACTGCAGGCTAGCTTCTTATGCCAGGCTTTATTTGTACCAAAGCCGGTGGAATTCGGTTGGGCTCATGTTGATGTCGCGCAGGATACTGCGCAACGTGCCAGTTTTTACGCTTTCGTTGCGGTGTATGGGTACTGATGTGTGTTGGTCGCCCCTTTTCAGAAAATGATGTGAGCCACGAACACGAATTAGTTTAAACCTTTGTTTTTGTAGGAAGCGTAACAGCTCTTTGCCGGCTGGACGTGGGAGCTTAGTCACTCGCTAAACTGGCCAGGTCCCACTTTAACTGGCGAATGGCTGGTTTGCTAATGCGTGCTAGGGTGTCTTCTAAGCCAAATGTTTCGATGTAGCCGATTAGAGCTTGGCGTAAATCTGCAATCGCGGCATCCTCGGTTGTGCCTTCGCCGTACGCCGGTATGTCGGGAACTCGGGCAGTAAAACCGCCCACTTCTTCGTCGGGGATTAATTCAACGGTGATTGATTGCTTCATACTGGCAGTCTATCCTTTTGAACTTCTGTCTTCAAGTTTTATCGCTCGGTGCGGTGATAGCGTTTCAGTTTTGGGGAAACAAGGCCGCGGAGGAAGGCCAGGCCGTAGACAAGGTGGGTGGCGAGTAAGATGGGCGGAACAAGAAAGATAAGATATGGCTTGTCGACCCGGAAGGCTTCGATGAGTCCGGCCAGCCCGGCAGCTCCGGTGATGAGCGTAGCCAGAACAGTAATACTTGCTCGAGTGGCCGGCATAAAAGTAGCGGCCAGCCCGGCAGCGACGATAGTCAATGTAAAAAGAGAAGGCAGAAAGTATGCTGGGCGGCGCGAAGTTTTGGGGTAGGTGTGCACAAAGTAGCCGCGGTGCAGGCCGTAGCGGGCGATTTGGCGAAAATGTTTGAGGAGCGTACTAGCTCGGTGATGATAGACCAGCACCTTTGGGTCGTGGATGATTTTTTGGCCGCGCCGGATTATTTCCAGACAGAGAGCGGTGTCATCACCCGGCCAGGACTTGGTTTTGAAACCGCCAATGGCCGCGAAAGTTTTTTTGCGGACAATGAGATTGACAGAGGGCCAGTCGTCGACGACTCGCACGGACCCGGTTGGCCAATAGCGATTGCGGGCCGGGCCGCTGCCGAGCCAGGAGGTGAGCACGGCGCCGGAGACTTGAGCTTGCCAGTTGTCCGCGGGCGGCGTGATAGCTGGCCCACCGACAGCGGCAATTGCTTCGTCAGAAAAATGGGGCAGCGCCCGGGCCAGCCAGTTCGGGGCCGGGTAGGCGTCGTCATCGATGAAAGCGAGCAGATCGCCGGCGGCGTGCTGTAAAGCCAAGTCCCGTTTTTCGGGTGGGGTAAGGGGGCCGCTGGCAATAAACGTGACACCTGGCCCCGAAAAGCTTTGCCTCGGGGCAGGTAGTTTGTCGGGGAAAACGAGTATCTCATGAGCGGGTGGGTCAAGTTTTTGGAGGTGCGTAATGGCTTCCCGGAGCTCGGGGGTGAGTGTCCGTACCGGAATGATCACGGAAACGGTATTGCTCATAGCAGGTTA
Organism: uncultured Candidatus Saccharibacteria bacterium; assembly: GCA_964374055.1. Classification (GTDB taxonomy): domain Bacteria; phylum Patescibacteriota; class Andersenbacteria; order UBA10190; family UBA10190; genus CAYJWZ01. Next base: position 8,023 of record CAYJWZ010000034.1, read on the forward strand.
TGTTTGTTGGACGAGCATGATTGCTGCTATCAGCATCAGAGCAGCTCCGATGGTTCGGATGACGTAGACTTGGGTGGGGTGATATTCCAGAAGGTTTGGCTTCAGGCGCGATACGGCGATGGTGATGAGAAGAGTGAATAGTGAACCAAACATTGCCAGTGGCTGGCTGATGGTGATGTTATAAGCAAAAGCGCTAAAGAGAAAAAGTGTCCCGGTGAAGAAGAACAACGTAGTCAAGAAGAGCGGTTTGGCCTGCTGTTTTGTGATGGTCTGTTGTGGGGGCGCCACGAGCAGGGCGATGGCCGGCAGAGCCAGTCCGCTCCAGAACTTTAGATTATAAAAATCTATGAAGGCCATTGTCTTCTTGGCGTATATGTCTGATATGGCGAAGGCTAGGATGCCACACAGAAAAAGGAGAAAGTTTTTGGATAGGAGCGCGCTGGGCCGTGTCCGTTCGTCCAAGCTCACCAGAAAACCGCCGCCAACAATAGCGGCGATCCAGAGGTAGGTAGGCGGCGGGAACGCTTCGCCCAGTAC
>CAYJWZ010000035.1:0-8260 GCA_964374055.1 uncultured Candidatus Saccharibacteria bacterium
TGTATGACCTGACGAAGGGTCGGATTGTCTCTCGGCTGGAATCGTAACCTATGAAAGTACGAGCTTCAGTTAAACCAATTTGTGATAAGTGCAAAGTCCTTCGCCGCAAGGGGATAGTTCGAGTGGTGTGCATTAATCCCAAACATAAGCAGCGACAAGGGTAATATGGCACTGCGGATTAGTGGTGTTTCGTTACCCGATGCCAAGCGGGTGGAAGTGGCGCTGACTTCGATTTACGGGATTGGCCGTAGTTTGAGCCGGCGCATTTTGGGTGAGCTCAAAATTGATCTGAATACCAAAACGAAAGATTTAGCCGCTCCCGAAGAGCAAGCACTGCGTACCTATATTGAAAAGAATCTGAAGGTAGAAGGTGAATTGAAGCGGCATGTGCTGCTTAATATAAAGCACCTTAAGGATGTGGGGACGTATCGTGGCTCGCGGCATGCCAAGCATTTACCGGTGCGCGGGCAGCGCACTAAGACTAATTCGCGGACAGTGCGCGGTAACATTCGGCGCACGGCCGGTAGCGGCCGTCGTTCGGCCGCTGAGAAAACATAATGTATGAGCACGACTAAAAAGAAAATAAAACGCAAAGTGCGAGAGGGAAAAGTCTACATTCAGTCTTCATACAACAATACGATTGTTTCGATTACGGATTTAGCTGGTAATGTGCTGGCATGGAGCAGTGCCGGCCGGGTTGGGTTTGCCGGCGCGCGTAAGGCGACGCCGTATGCGGCCCAGCGGGTGGTGGCGGATGTTCTGGAACGGGTAAAAGTCTTTGCCCTAGAGGAAGCAGTGGTGCTCGTCCGGGGGATTGGGAGTGCCCGCGAATCAGCGGTACGTTCCTTGGCCAGTGGTGGGCTGACGATTACCTCGATTCGAGATATTACTCCGATCCCGCATAATGGCGTGCGGGCGCCTAAGCGGCGGCGCGTTTAAGCACACACCTATTATGGATCAACCACGTAACCAACCTCAGCAACCCCGCCGGCTGGCCAGGCAGGCGGGGCAAGGGCCGCAGCGGCGGCGGCGACAGGTAAGCCGCTACGGTTCCCAGATGGCCGAAAAACAGCAACTGAAGGAGATTTTTAGTGTCCGCGAGACTCAACTTAAAAATTATTACTTGAAAGCGAAGAGCTCGAAGGGCCGAACCGGAGCCGAGTTGCTGGCAAATCTGGAACGACGTCTGGATAACGCCGTATTCCGAGCGGGGTTTGCGGTGACGCGACCGACTTCACGCCAAATGGTGAGCCATGGCTACTTTACGGTGAATGGTAAGGTGACGAATGTTGCTTCATACTCCCTCAGGCCCGGTGACGTCGTGAGTATTAAAGCCACTAAGCGAAAGAAAGCTCACTTTGTGGCTTTTCCGAAGAGTTTGCAGAACGTGACGCCGCCGTCATGGATTGTGCTTGATCCGGATGCTTTTAGTTTTAAGATCACGGCCGCGCCTCAACCCGAAGACAGTCCGGTGGGGGTAGATATTCAAGCGGTGGTGGAGTTCTTTGCTCGTTAATTTAGATTTTTATTTATTTACTAACCCATATGTTACAACCAGTTTTCTTACCTGATCGCGTTGAGCTCATTGACGAAAAAGAACGTGAGGCAACCTTTATTATTCACCCGTACCACCCTGGCTATGGCCCGACAGTGGGCAATGCACTGCGCCGGGTGCTGTTATCTTCGTTGCCGGGGGCAGCGATTACGCACATGAAGGTGGAAGGGGCCAGTCATGAATTTACGGCATTAGATGGCGTTAAGGAGGATTTGGTGAGTATTATTTTAAACTTAAAGCAAGTGCGATTAATTTCGCGGAGTGAGCAGCCAGTGGACATTAAGCTCGTGGCCAAAGGTGCTAAAACGGTGAAGGCGGGAGACTTTAAAACACCACCGGATATTACGATTGCTACCCCCGACCTTACCATCGCTACGCTGACGGATAAAAAGGCGTCATTTACGTTGCTCTGTACGGTGGAACAGGGCCGTGGTTACGTACCGTCGGAGGCACGGGAACGGGAAGTGCGGGATATTGGGACGGTGGCGATTGATGCTATTTTCACGCCGGTGCAACGAGTTAGTTTCCGTATTGAAAACGTCCGGGTAGGGCAGGCGACTGATTACCATAAGCTCTTCATGACGATTGCGACCGACGGAACAATTACGCCGCAAGAAGCCCTACGTGCCGCGGCTTCGATTTTGCGGGATCATTTTAAGCAGTTAGCGGGTGATTTTGAAACGATGTTGACGGCGGAGCGGACGCCGGAAGCGTTGCCCGAGGCAACCGTGACTGAAACCCTCAACGAGCCGGAAAATACTTTGAGTTTGCTGCAGCTACCAGCCCGCGTGCATAATGCCTTAGAGCGTGTCGGTATTACGACGGTGGAGCAAGTACTTGATTTAACGGCCGAGCAGATTCAGGATGTGCCTGGCTTAGGCGAAAAGGCAATTGCTGACATTTTAAAAGCGCGTGATGATTTTGCGGCCCGCCTACGCCAAGGCTCCGGCGGGCAGGCTAGGCAGGAGGAGCTATGAAGCATCGGCACGGTAATAGAATCTTGAGTCGGACGGCGGCTCAGCGGCGACACTTGTTGCAGGCTTTGAGCACGGCGCTGCTTCAGCATCAGAGTATTGTGATAGGAGAGGCCAAAGGCAAAGAGCTTAAAAAATGGATTGAGCCGCTGATTACCGAGGCCCGCAAGGAGTTGACGCTGGCGCGGCGCCGCCACTTATTGCGGGTATTGTTGCATAAAGATGACTTGCCTCGTTTAACGAGTGTGGCTAAGGCGACGAAGGATCGCCCCGGTGGCTATGTACGATTAACTAAATTACCGGTACTTCGTGGGGATGGGGCACATGCAGTGCGGGTAGAGTTTGTGGATGCCGTATGACAACAAAACTAGAGTGGCACGTGTTTGATGCCAAAGACAAAGTGGTGGGGCGACTGGCCACACAGATTGCGGTGTTGTTACAGGGAAAACACCGACCGGATTACCAACCGCATCAGGTTGCCCCGGTCTATGTCGTGGTGACTAATACTGACCAGGTTGCTTTGACTGGGCGAAAGGAAGAACAGAAGATGTATCGGCGTTATAGTGGTTACCCGGGTGGCTTGCGTGAGCGTACCGCTCAACAAGTACGTGCCAAGGATTCAACTAAATTAGTCTGGGAAGCGGTGTTTGGCATGCTGCCAAAAAATAGTTTACGTAAACAATGTATGTTGCATCTTAAAATTTATCCGACGGCGGAGCATCCACATGTCGCCCAGGTTAAGAAAGAGGCGGCGTGAGTTACGGTTTGGGACGGCGCAAGACAGCGATTGCGCAGGTGTGGCTGACAAAAGAAGTTGGGACGCATACGGTGAATAGGATTCCGTTGAAAACGTATTTTCCAACACCAGGCATGCAGCGAGCCGCCCTGGCGGCACTGACCTTAACCAATCAACTAGAGAAGCATGGCTTGAAGATTGTGGCTAAGGGTGGCGGTAAGCAAGCCCAGGCTGATGCCGTGAAATTAGGTTCAGCCCGGGCTTTACTGGAAGTTGATGCTGGCTGGCGGAAGCAATTGAAGGCCGCCGGCATGTTGAAACGTGATCCGCGAATGAAAGAACGGAAGAAGCCGGGTTTGAAACGGGCACGCCGGGCACCGCAGTTTAGTAAGCGGTAATTTATCTCCCACCCCCTCTTGATCTCCCCCTCAGGTCTCGCTACGCGAGATCCCGCAGAGCGGGACATGGGGAGAGAATTTATGTATTACTCGCTTATTTGGGCCCGAAGCAGTGAGGTCTTGTTGCCTTCTTTTTTGAGATAAAAGATCACGTTACCGTCGCGCCCGACGGTGGCGTGAGCAGTTCCGATGTTAGTTGAATCAAGGCGATAATCGATCGGGTGATCGCGGGTATCAATTTCAGTAATGTGAATCTCGTCGGCTACTTGATAGATAAGATGACGACTGCCCGCAAACCATTGCGGATCATGGAGGGGACGAGAGAGACGGAGAACGAGATGGAGACTGTTGGTGGGCAACCAGCGCGCCGCATCGGTGGCCACTTTCCAGATAGCCAGCTCGTTCGGCGCGGTTTGTACATAGAGCATCGTTCCGTCGGGTGACCAACCAAGCGACTCACTGGTGTCGGTCACGCTGGTAATTTGTTCACCAGAGAGTACATAGTAGACATGTGAGTCGCTCGTGCGCAGAGCGATTTTCCCGGCGGGTGTAGTATGGATGGCGGTAATCGGTGAGGTGAGATTTGGCCGCACACGGGTGGTGCGCTGCCCCTGTAGGGTGAGGAAAGAGAGGCTCCCGTCGGTTTGGCTCACGATAATCGAGCGACTTGTCGTAGCCAGCGCCGTCACTGATTTCAGTAATAACTCCGCGGAATCACTGACATGATTGTAGGCCCACAGTTCCTGCGCTCGATTCACTAGTAATAACCGGCCAGGAATGCGCGGGTCCCAGATACTACTACTGACTGAACTGGGGGCGGCGCGTAGTGTCTTGACTTGCGGCCGGGTGGACACCGAGACAACTTGAGCGGCAGCCCGGCGATAGGTAAGTAGGAGACTGGCGCTATCTGGTGACCATAAGACTTCACGCGGGGCGGCGCTTAAGGGGAGTGGAGCGCCAATAGTGATGCCTTCTTCGTCGTAGAGATACAGTATATTTTTCTGATCAATGGCGGCGAGTAATTGGCGGTTGGGAGCCAGCGTCAAGGTGGCGATATTTGAGGCGATAACAGTCAGGTTTGGTTTGGTGGGGAAAAGCCGAATATCGCGGAATTCAGTGGCTCGGCCCGGTTCAAGTGTGACGCTTTTTTCCCATGGTTGATAGCCCTCTTTGGAGACGGTCAGGGTGGCTGGACCCGGCGGTACATTAGAAATGGTCTGGGGGGTTTGGCCGCTGCCCTTGTTGTTTAGCTGGACAGTCGCCCGGCTGGGCTGGCTCTCAACTTGCAGTACGCTCACCGGTAGTGGGTCGATGGCTGACGTGTTTAAGCGATAGCCAAGGGCGTAGAGCACAATCAAAGGAGCGATAGCTAAAAAGATGACGGTTGAGCTGAATAAAAGCATTGTCCGGTAGATTTTTTTCATAGGCTACGTATACTACAGGAACACGGTTTTTATGTCACGTCTTAAAATTACTGGCGGGCAGGCACTCGGTGGGGCCGTCGAGGTCTTGGGCTCGAAAAATGCGGCGTTGCCACTGTTGGCGGCGGGCTTGTTGACGCGTGAGCCGGTAGTCCTGAGCAACATTCCGCCAATATTGGATGTGACGCGCATGCTTACTATTCTACAGTCTTTAGGGGTAGCCGTTGAGCAGGAGGCGTCAACTGTCAAGCTACAAGCAAGACGGGTGGCCACGGAAGACATTTCCGTAGAAACCATTGGCTTACTGCGAGGTTCAATTCTGTTGCTGGGAGCACTGCTTGGCCGTAATGGCCACGTCGAGCTGCCGCGGCCGGGGGGCGATGTTATAGGTCAACGCCCCATTGATACGCATTTGGATGCCTTTCGGCAATTGGGAGCGCTGGTGACGGAAGAAGATGCCGTTGTCACAATTGATGGCTCAAAGATGCGAGCCGGGGAGGTGGTGCTGCGCGAGTTTTCGGTGACCGCAACCGAGAATATTCTGTTGGCCGCGGCTACGTTGCCCGGTAGCACGACAGTGCATTGTGCAGCGGCCGAACCGCATGTTGTGGCGCTGGGGGAATTGCTGAAGGCGATGGGGGTACTGATTAGTGGTCTTGGAACGCACACGCTCACGATTGAGGGGCAGAAAACCATGGGTGGTGCGTCGTTCAAAAACATTCCCGATATGCTGGAGGCTGGTTTTTTTATTTTATTGGGAGCGGTAACTCGCTCCGAAATTGAAGTGCGGCCCGTGCCCCTGGATGATTTGCGGCTTTTCTTTAAAAAATTGGATGATATTGGGATTGAATATGAAGTCGACAAGGCCTCACACTCACTGCAAACCAAGAAAAGTGGTGCATTCAAGGCCTTCACCATGCAGTCACTACCCCATCCAGGAATTGCGACCGATTTACAGTCGCCCTTTTCGGTCGTGGCTACCCAAGCAGTCGGCAGTTCGTTAATTCATGACCCGATGTACGAGGGGCGTCTCAAACATATATTTGAATTGCAGAAGATGGGGGCGCAGGCGGTTATTTGTGATCCTCATCGGGTGATTGTAACGGGCCCGACTTCTTTGACCGGGCGAATCATTCCCAGTTTGGATATCCGTTCGGGGGCCACCCTGGTGATGGCCGGGTTGGTAGCTCAAGGCGAAACGATTATTGCGGGGGCAGATATTATCGAGCGAGGCTACTGGCAGCTACCAGAACGACTCACGGCGATTGGCGCAAACATTGAACGTCTGGAAGAATAGGAAGACATAGGTATGAGGATAGTACGTAAGATTGCCGTTGATCTCGGTACAACGAGCACGCTGATGTATGTGCCCCATCAGGGTATTGTTTTAAATGAACCGTCGGTGGTGGCCGTCTCGGTGGCCGAGAATGCGGTCTTGGCTATCGGCAATGAGGCGAGGGAAATGGTGGGCCGGACGCCAGATTCGATTGTGGCGCATCGCCCCTTACGGGATGGGGTGATTGCCGATTTTCGGGTGACTGAAGCCATGCTGCGTTATTTGATTCAAAAAACCGGGGCGTCAGTGCGTTTCTTCCGGCCGGAAGTCCTGGTGGCCGTGCCGGCGGGTATTACCAGCACGGAACGACGGGCGGTAGTGGATGCCATAACCTCGGCTGGGGCGCGCACGGCCTACCTTATTAAGGAGCCGATTGCGGCGGCAATCGGGGCGGGCTTACCGATTGCCGAGAGTTCTGGCCATATGATTGTAGATATTGGCGGGGGAACGACGGAGGCGGCCGTGGTGTCATTGGGCGGCATCGTGACGGTACATTCGGCGCGGGTGGGGGGGAACCGGTGCGACGAGGCGATTATTGATCATACCCGGAAACGCTATAGCTTAGTGATTGGTGAACAAACAGCTGAGTATATTAAGCAGTCGATTGGGAGCGCGGTGCACGAAGAGGCCCAGAAAAGTTTATCGATTCGGGGGCGGGATTTGGCGACGGGGTTACCGAAGGAAATTACAGTAACGTCCGGTGAGGTAACCGAGGCGCTGCGCGATCCACTTTCGGAAATGTTACAGGCAATTAAGCATGTGTTACAGGAAACACCGCCGGAGTTGGCGGCTGATGTGATCGATAAGGGGATTATAGTCAGCGGTGGAGGAGCGTTGCTTAAAAATATTGATCAGCTTATTTCGCGGGCAATTACGGTTCCCTGTTACATTGCCGATGACCCACTGGTCTGTGTGGTTAAAGGGGCTGGGGTGGCCCTGGAAAACCTGGATCAGTATAAGCGTAGTATCCTGTCGGCGCGATAGCGCTTGAGCTGGGCGCTTGGCTCACGTATTCTTATACGATGCTTAAGGGGGATCTTAAGGTGGCGTTGCTGCACGACGAGCTGACTCGACGGGGTGGGGCGGAGGTGGTATTTGAGGAATTAGCGGCCATGTTTCCGCGGGCCGATTTATTTACGCTTTATGCCGGGCGGCCGGTACTGCGGACGGAGAAACGCTTGAGACCAGTTAAAACTTCATACCTCCAGCGGTGGCCGGCCGGGATGCGACGCCATCCGGGCCGGATGTTACCTTTTTTGGCACACGCCGCCGAGCAGTTTGATTTCTCGGGGTATGACGTGGTTATCAGTTCAGCCAGTGCGTTTGCCAAAGCGATTATCACACGTTCGAATGTGCCGCATATTTCCTATTGCCATACGCCGACTCGGTACTTATGGGATGCGGCCCTGGAGGTAGCAGCCGCGCGGCCATACGCTTTGCGGTTATTCACCAAATGGTTCCAGCACTATTTGCGCTTGGTTGATTTTACGGCGGCGCAGCGAGTGGATTTATTTATTGCCAACTCACAGTATACGCAAGCGCGGATTGCCAAGTTTTATCGGCGGGCGAGTGAGGTTATTTTTCCGCCAATTGATACTGAATTTTATACTCCAGCCTACGCCAGGGCTTCGGCTGGCGCGGCCCCCTTTCTACTTGTCGGGCGGCTGACACCGACCAAGCGGTTTGATGTGGCGATTCGGGTGTGCGAAAAATTGGAATTGCCGTTAGTGATAGTTGGCACCGGGCTGGGTTGGCCGCGGCTTAAGAAATTGGCCGGAAAATACACGCGGTTGGTGGGGAACGTTTCGGCGGAAAAATTACGAGACTATTACCGGGCGGC
>CAYJWZ010000036.1:0-8223 GCA_964374055.1 uncultured Candidatus Saccharibacteria bacterium
TTCAGCAAGCCGTCGCTGACTATTAGAGAAGGTGACAGCCCTAATCCTAATACCACAGAAGGGGTGATGGATATGTTGTTGGCGGTGTTTCTGATTTGGGTCCTGCTCGTTGGTTTCTTTATGGTGGCGGTGGGGCTTTTTACTCGCTACTTAGGGCTTATTTTACTGTTAATAGTTTCGCCGGTGGCTTATGCAGCGCTAGCGATACCAAACCTTAGCGGACTCATGACAAAGTGGTGGCAAATGTTTCTGAAGTTTGTCATTTATGGTCCGGTGGCAATGTTTATTTTGCTTCTTTTGACACTTATCCCTAATGTTGAGCTGATTAATAATTTTGGCACTGATTTACTGAAAGTTGGCACGGCGATTGGGCTTATGTGGGCAGTGGCCACGGTGGCGAAGTCTTATAGTCTAGCGGGTGCGGATAAAATTATGGGCTTAGCCAAAGGCGCAGCCGGGTTTGCGAAGCGGCATCCAGTTCTAACAGGGGTGGCGCTGGCGGGTGCAACGGGGGGCGTGGGTGCGGTGGCCTTGGGTGCGGCTGGTTACTTCGGTGGCAAGAGGGTTGCTCGCCAGGGCCAAGACTTATATGAGAAGACACGTGATAGCTATGCCAGCCGTATACGGAAAAACAGAGTGGGTCAGTGGATCTTGGGACCAGAACGAGATAAGGAAGGAAAATTGAAGCCGGGCCAGGATTCACTTGGTTCCGCACTCGCGAAGAGGATTAGTCCGTATAAGAGTCAGGAGGGAAGGGCAGCAGCACGAGCGGGTCTTAATATCACTGACCCTGCTCTTCGTGAAGACCAGCTCTTGAAGTCTTCAGTTGCTGATGCGCTTAGTTTTAATCAGATTGATGAGATTTTGAAAACCGGGTCGGCTGCTCAACGAAAGGCTCTTATGCGCCATCGTGAGGTGGTAAGAAAAATGACAGGCCCAGCTGGTGATGCATTGAAATCACATATTATGACTTTGCCAACCAATACAGGTATTGATGATGTCGATAGATCAAATCGTGAGCTCAAAAACTCACTCATGAATCATTTGGCAGAGATGGATAAGGAATAATTATGGCCAACATGGAACTTCTTTCTTTTAAGTGCACCCCAGCGGGATCACTTCTCACCGCATCACCAGAAGAGCGTGAGTTGCTTTTGGAAGAATTGGGGCGCCTTCCTGAAGCTATTAGAATAATGCTTACTAGCCTTGGAACGGGGTCGTATTTACGTGGATTAGTGAAAAGTGTCGGTCTTTCTGTTGAACAGACGCCGCTGGTTGCCTTTATCGTTTTGCAAGTGGCCACGGGTGAGATACCGCTGGCACAGCTTGGCTCGTTCTTTTCTTCCAAACTTCAGGTAGCTATTGATATAGCTCAAGCGATGGCGAAGGATATTGAGAAAGAGCTGTTTGGACCGGTGATGATGGAATTGAATCAGTACTTGCAGGCGAAGCAAGTGCCGGGTCAAGGAAGTTCAACTGCTATGCCGAATTTGTTGGATTTGCGCAAGCAGGGGCCAGTAACCGGTAACCAGTAACCAGCGGGTGAAGACAAGAATACAGAATTTCTATGATCTTGACGCCTGGAAGAAGGCACATCGATTAACATTAGAAATCTACAAAATCACTAAGAGTTTTCCAAAAGAGGAAATTTTTGGTATTACCAGTCAACTGCGCCGAGCAGCTAGTTCGGTGGCAGCGAATATCGCTGAAGGCTTTGATCGACATCATTTTGCTGACAAAGCACGGTTTTACTACCAATCGCGCGGTTCGGCGGCAGAGGTTCAGAGTTTTCTTTTATTGGCTAAAGATTTGCATCTCATTGATGTACCAATCTGTCGAGAGCTTGGTGTTTTAGCCCAAGAAACTGGTAAACTAATCAATGGTCTTATCCGCTCAATAGAAAATCGTAAGCAATGACTACGTTTAAGCTTTTCCCTGGTTACGGGTTACTGGTTACTAACCCCTGATGTATGCGTTTCCAGGTACCTCAATTCGTTGACATTGTAGACAAGATTATCGGGCCGCTGACGTTGAAGCAGTTTTTGATTTATCTGTTTACTGTTTTGGCTCTCGTGCCGATTTATTTAACAGTGGGGTTGTCCTTTTTTGTCGTTCTGGCTATTCCGGTGCTGGGGGCGGCCGCTATGTTTGCTCATTTCAGATTGCACAGTAAGTCGCTCTTTCAAGTCTTTATGAACGCCGTTAACTACCTGATTCGCGGGCAATTGTTCATCTGGCGCCGGACAGGAATCGAGCAGCCATTGCCGGTGGTGTTGGAGGAATATGCACCAGCGCTGGAAGCGGGGGAGGAGTCACGGTTGGGAGCTTTGGCTCGGTCACTGGCAACGGAAGGTAAGTTAGTCAAAGTGGACCTCGAGGATCCGCTAGCGGCGGCGAGCAATGAGGGACAGATGCCAAGGTGATAGTATGAAAACACATGACGCCCTATCATGTTCGCTCCGCTCCGCTAGCTGGCACCAGCTATGCCGAAGTAGCGCCTCAGGCGCGTCGGTTGCTGCGAGACTTAGCCCGTCGTACCAAGCGTCGTCCCTATATTCGCAGTGCTTACTGGCACAAAGAGAAAATCTTTTTTACTTACTTTTGGCCACATGTGGCACAAAAACCGCTGCCCGAGCAAGCGCGACGACTCAAACTGCTGCCATGTGCCCTGGAGTTGCTCCAGAAATCAAGGAATCACCCAACCTCAAAAGTCAACGTGGATCGGCCGCAAGAAACGCTACACCGTTTCAGCGGCCTAACAAGAACCAATATGCCGTTCTATACGCAAGTCAAAGAAAACCGGCGAACGGGACACAAAGAACTTATGTCGATAGTTTTGCCACAAAAAATCCCCCGCTAACTGAGGCTTATAAACCTCGGGCCGGGGATTTAACAGATAGTATATCAGAACAAAATTGGCTGTCAAGCTTAAAAAAGACAGCCGGAGAACCGCATCGCCACGTGTTAACGCAGGTCCGCCAGTCCAACCGACTTGTCAAAAAGAAGTATACTAATAGAAAACGTTATGTCAAGCAGACCAACCACCCTAAAAGCTAGTGAAGCTAAAGAAGCTATAAGCTAATTTCTATGTCTGAAATGAAAGCAGCCAAACCGAAAGGATCACCGACGCAGACATTGATTGATATCGAATCAATCCGGGATGGGGTGGTGGTGTTAAAAGACGGCACTATTCGGGCGATTTTGATGGTTTCGTCGCTTAATTTCGCTTTGAAATCAGAAGAGGAGCAGGATGCGATTGTGTATGGCTATCAGGAGTTTCTAAATGCCTTGGAATACCCGGTGCAGGTGATGCTGTCCTCCCGCAAGACGGATATTACGCCGTATCTGGAGTTAATTAAAGAACGGCGTAATTCTCAAAAGAATGAATTGTTGCGGTTGCAGATGGATGAATACATCAACTTCGTAGGGGAGCTGGTGAAAGACAGCAATATTATGAGTAAGACATTTTTCATTGTGGTGCCGTTTGCCTTGCAGCAAAGCACGAAAGAAGGCTTTTTCTCGCGGATTTTTAAGGGGTTTTCAGCGGCCGCCGGTATCCATAAAATGACCGATGAGGAGTTTTCGCATACCAAAGCGCAACTTTTTCAGCGGGTGGAGCAGGTGGCAGTGGGGTTACGAGGCTTGGGGCTTAGAATTGTACCGCTGCAAACAGAAGAATTACTGGAGCTTTTCTATAACATGTACAACCCGGTGGTGTCGCGGAATCAACGGCTGAAAAACGCCGGGCAGTTAGAGGTGCAGGAAACAGAAAAGCAGACGCCTTGACCTGAAAAATCAAGTGGTGTACGTTATAGATGTAATTCACATTTAATACCTTATGGTAAAAAAACTGAATCCTGTTGAGGTACAGGGAAAACTGATTGAACGCGGTATAGACATTTTTACGCCGCGCGAATTTTGTGCATTGTTTATCGTCTCCGGCTTCGCTGCCCGAAAATTCATTCATCACTATGTTGAGAAAGGATTGTTTATTAAACTGCGCAACGGGCTCTACGCTCTGGCGGGGAGACACCCATCGCCGTACGTCATTGCCAATAAGCTCTATCAACCATCATATATTTCACTGGAAACCGCGCTGTCGTTCCACCACCTGATCCCGGAGGTGGTGTATAGTGTCACGTCGGTTACGACTAAGGCTACCCGGGAATTCGCGGCCGTGGAGCAATCTTTTTCTTACATTCGCCTGAAAAAAACCGTCTTCCAGGGCTACCAACTTACCACGAGTGGCGATGACCGGTTTTTAATCGCTGAACCGGAAAAAGCCGTGGCTGACTACCTCTACCTGGTAGCGCTGGGGAAAAAGACGCTCAATGATCGGCTGCGCTGGGAACGGGCAAACCAGGCCAGCGTACGGCATTGGGCGCGGTTGTTTGCTCACCGGCGTCTCACTAAACTGATTGATGACATATATGCTCACTACCCCGCAAATTAAAGAGTACGCGGTGCGCGGCCACACGAGCGCGGCCAATATCGCGCGCGAATACTGTCAGCATTTGTTTTTATCGTCTTTCTACCAACAACCGATAGCCCAGCAACTCTTCTTTAAGGGCGGAACGGCGTTGCGTATTATTTACCACAGTCCGCGCTTTTCCGAAGATCTCGATTTTGATTCGCCGCACAAAGACATTAACCGGATTGAGCAGGGGATAGTGGGAGCGTTGGCGGCGATGGAGGCTCTTGGTATTACCACTGAACTGACCGAAGCGACCACGACCTCCGGCGGGTATTTAGCCGCCGCTAATTTTCGGTTGACAGATTATCATGTGGAAAGCCAGTTGGAAATTTCTCTGCGCAGCAGCACGGGGCAGGGCGACATGGTGACAGTGGTTAATGAATATATTCCTACCTATACCATAGCGCAGCTCACCCAGGATCAGCTGGTGGCCGGGAAATTAAACGCCTTATTAAGCCGCCGTAAACCACGCGACTTCTACGATTTATATTTTATGCTGCGCGCCAACCTTCTCTCGCTTGAGCAGCGCACGCTCCTGTCGCAAGCGCTGGCGGCGCTCCAGCAGACTAAAACAGCCTTTGAACCGGAACTGAAAGAGTTTCTGCCGCGCCATCAGTGGGCGATTATCAGAGATTTACCGGCAGCCGTCGAGCGGGAAATTAAACGGTTTTTATAAAATTTTTTGTGCTATTATTACCCGCATGGGCCTTTTGGGCAGTCTTTTCGGGTCGAAAAAAGCTAAGGCCACGCCAGTTGGAGTGGCCGAGGCTGGGGTGATGGCCGAATACAAAAAGGGCGTGGCGTCGTTTCGGGATCTGGTAGCGCCAAGCGCCTTTCAGGTCGGGCCCAAGCAATTCATGTTGGATGGCAAATATGCGACCACGTTGTATGCCTTAACCTATCCGCGGTTTCTGGATACGAACTGGCTGGCGCCGCTGATAAATTTTGATGTCGAGTTTGACATCGGGATGTTTATCTACCCGCAGGAGTCGGCCACCATTTTGCGGCAATTGCGGAAGCGGGTGACGCAAGTATCGGCGTCGATCTCTATGGCGGCCGAGAAAGGAAAGGTGCGGGATCCGCAACTGGAAACGGCCTATCAGGACATTGAGGAGCTGAGGGATCGGTTAGTGCAGGGGACGGAGCGGTTTTTCCAGTTTGGGCTGTATATAACCCTCTATGCCAACACCCCGGAAGAGCTGGATGAGGTGGTGGGCCAAACGGAAGTGATGCTGGAGGGTCGCTTAGTGTATGCCAAGCCGGCCTATTTTCAAATGGAACAGGGTTTTGGTTCAACACTGCCCTTAGGGCACGACAAATTGGGCGTGAGTACTAATATGAACACGTCGCCGCTGTCCACCACTTTCCCGTTTGTCAGTTCGGATTTAACCAGTGACAGCGGGATTTTGTACGGCGTTAATTTACACAACAACAGTTTGATTCTGTTTGACCGGTTTAGTCTGGAAAATGCCAACATGGTGATTTTTGCCAAATCGGGCGCCGGAAAAAGCTACACGGTAAAGCTGGAGATTTTGCGCAGTATGATGTTCGGGACGGATGTCATGGTGATTGATCCGGAACAGGAGTATCGCTATTTGTGTGAAGCGGTGGGCGGTAGCTATTTGCGGATTGCGATTGCCAGCGATCATCGAATTAATCCGTTTGATTTGCCGGAACTGAATGAAGAGGATGACCCGGAATCGATTCTACGGGAAAATGTGGTGCGCTTAGGGGGATTAGTGTCTTTGATGACGGGGGGGCTGACTCCCGAAGAACTGTCACTGGTTGATCGAGGGCTATGGGAATCGTATGCCATTAAGGATATAACCCCGGGAAAACGGTGGGCGAAGCCGGAAGTTCCGACGTTGCAGGATTTTTACGGGATTATTCGCGACATGGAGGGCGGTAAAAACGTGGCGGTGCGGTTACAGCGGTTTGTGGAAGGCACCTTTGCCGGCGTGTTTAACCGGCCGACGAATATTGACCTTAATAGCCAATTAATTGTGTTTAACGTGCGCGATATGGAAGATGAGCTGCGGCCGATTGCCATGTACGTGGTACTGGGTTTTATCTGGAACCGCGTGCGCAGCCGTTTAAAGAAGCGCTTACTGGTAGTGGATGAAGCCTGGATTATGATGCAGCATGAGGAATCGGCTAAGTTTTTGTTTTCGATGGCCAAGCGGGCGCGGAAGTATTATTTGGGTGTCACTACGATTACGCAGGATATTACCGACTTTTTGGGATCAAAGTATGGCAAGCCGATTGTGACTAACTCGTCGCTGCAACTGCTGCTGCGCCAATCACCGGCGGCGATTGATTTACTGGCACAAGTTTTTTATCTAACGGATCATGAAAAGTTTCGCTTGCTGGAAAGTGATGTCGGGGAAGGGATTTTCTTTGCCGGTTTAAAACATGTGGCAATTAAGGTGGTAGCCAGTTATGCCGAGGATCAGATTATCACCTCCGATCCGCAGCAAGTATTGGCAATTGAGAGCGCCAAGCGGGAGATGGCCGCCTCGGGAATAGGCGAGCTCGCCTCGTCGGCGAAGCCTGGCGGGCCTCGCCAAGGGCGGGCGGCAGCTAAGGTACAGTAAATCTCTATGGCCAATGATCTCCGCCGCGAGCACGATAACGCCCGGCAACTTGGTTTAGCGCGGGCGCGTAACGTGGCAAAGCTTGCTACCCCTACAGGAGCGGGCGGAGTGGTTGGCAGTAAGGTGGCACAGAAGGTGTTTGGTAAAAGTCGGGTGGCTAAAGTGGTTGGGTGGGTTATTGGTGGTGTGGGATGTAGCTGCCTAATCGCTATCGTTTTTGCTCTTTTGCCTATTCTGTTTATTGTCGTGCTCGGTTGTGGGCCGTTGCGGTTGTGTTAAGATAGCTTAATATGTTCGGCTCCGTGTTGGACTGGAAAAAATGTTTTATTTTTCTATTGCTAGGTTGCCTGTTTTTTCCTTCTATTGGCCGCGCACAAACAAATTCCGAGTTGAACAGATGTGAACGAGGAATTTACGCATCATATTTGACCTCCTTTGCTTCTTCTGCTGTTCGTAGGCGTATTAATGAGCTAACTACTGATGGTAGAACACGTATTAATAATGCTTTGAATGGTACTAGTCTTGGCACTCCAAGTGAGGAGCCCGGTGGTTTATCGTTGGCTGTCCGAGCATACAACGATGCGGTTGCAGCAAAAGCTGCCACCGAGGCGGGTGATTCGGACCGCGCTAGAGAACTCCGCCAGCGCGCAATTCTACTTTACCAGATTGGATATGGAGAATATGGCAAAGCGACCAGTGCTTATGATGCTACTTTTGGCGCAATATTGCGTTATTGCTATTATGGAGGAGATTTGATTGTTGCTCACAATGGAGCCGAATCTATTGCTTTAATAGATGAAGCTAACAGATTAAATAATCGGATTGAAGCCTTAAATCGTCTCTTAGGTCGTGTGCCATCAATCATTCCTGATCTTCCTTTTGGCAAATTTGAAGCGGCTTTCCCGGGGATAGTGGAAACGACAATCGATGCGTTTGTAAAGAACTCAGCCCACAAGCCAATACTGCGGTATTTGGGTATAGTCATGAATTTAATTATTGCGGCAATTGTAGCTGTGGGACTTATTTCGCTCGTGGTTGCAGGCTACCTTTATGTCACCGCTGGGGGTAGTGCGCAGCGAGTAGGGTTAGCCAAAGAACTAATCGGGGCGGCATTGTTGGGTATTGTTTTGGCCTTGGGCGCGTTTCTTATCTTAA
>CAYJWZ010000037.1:0-8023 GCA_964374055.1 uncultured Candidatus Saccharibacteria bacterium
AAGAAGCAAATCGAGAATTTGAGACGTTGTTAAAAGACGAGACGCCGGTGGTGCTGGCTGGGCGAGTTATCGCAAAACGACTCCATGGTGGAGTGGCTTTTGTTGATCTCAAAGATGGTAGTCCGCCAGCTGGCGGAGCGGTCTTTCAGCTGCAGTTTTCGAAGGATGCGCTTGCCGCAGAATTATTTGAGCGACTGGAGCTTTTAGACGCCGGCGATTGGATTGAGGCCGGCGGTAAGGTTCTAAAGACCCAGCGAGGTGTTAAAACGCTGACGGTGACCGAATGGCATTTTTTGTCGAAGAGTATCCGGCCATTGCCGGACACGTGGTTTGGTTTGAAAGATCACGAAAAACGTTTCCGGCAGCGGGAAGTTGATTTCTGGCTGAATGATGAGGTGCGGGAGAAATTTGTAACACGCAGTAAAATTACTGCCTGGCTGCGGGGTTATTTAACGGGCCAGGGCTATCTGGAAGTGGAAACGCCGGTGCTGCAAACGATTGCCGGGGGAGCAGCGGCGCGGCCCTTTGTAACGCATCATAACGCGCTCGATATTGATTTATTTTTGCGGATTGCGCCGGAGTTATATTTGAAGCGGTTGTTGGTGGGCGGCTACGAAAAAGTGTTTGAGGTTGCGCGGAATTTTCGGAATGAAGGGATAGATCGGCAACATAACCCGGAGTTTACGATGCTGGAACTGTATTGGGCGTATGCCGACTATGAGGATTTAATGGATTTTACGGAAGAGTTGTTCGAAAAGCTGGTGCGTGAGTTGTTTAATACCGCCGAAATCACATGGCAGGAAACGGTACTTGGTTTTGAGCGACCGCTCAAACGGGTACGATACGTTGATTTGGTAAGCGAAAAATTGGGTGTGAATATTCTTAAAGAAAAAGAGCTAATAGTGTATGAGAATATTTTTACAGAGAAGGGCTTAGCGCTGCCGGAACAGCGGACGTATTCCAAACTGGTTGACGAGTTGTATAAAGAATTGATTCGGCCACATTTGCTAGCACCGACGCTTGTTTATGATTACCCGGCGGAGTTGCAACCGCTGGCTAAGCAAAAATACAGTGAACCGGGCATGGTAGAACAGTTTCAGTTACTAGTTGGCGGTATGGAGATTGTGAAGGCCTATACCGAGCAGAATGACCCGGTGGAGCAACGGGCACGGTTTGTGGAGCAACAATCCGCTCGAGCCGAGGGCGATGATGAAGCGCCGCTGCTTGATGAAAGCTACCTGCGGGCGCTCGAGTATGGCATGCCGCCGGCGGCGGGCTGGGGCTTGGGGATCGATCGGCTGATGGCGATTTTGACTGACACAGCCACCATTCGGGATACGATTATGTTTCCGCTTCTTAAACCAGAGGAATGATTGCTATTGAGTTAGTGCGTAAGGATGCGGCGGCCGTCGCTCGTAATTTGGAGCGCCGTGGTGTGAAGGCTGAACGAGTATATGCGCTCCAGGCGGCGGACGCCGCCTGGCGAACGGCGACTGAAGGGGTGGAGCAGTTGCGTCATCAGCAGAAAGCGGCCGAAGTCCGGAAAGCTGTACGTGAAGAGCTGCGGGCCCTTTCACAAAAAGAGAAGGAATTGCGCCGGCAGTTGAAGGAATTAACCGCGCAGCGCGAGCAGGCCTGGCTGGCGTTGCCGAACCTTGTTCAGGAAGATGTGCCGCGTGGCGGAGAGGAAGCAACTAAGGTACTTGAAGCAAAACCACTTGTTATACCGGCGCGAGATTTTGTGTTGCGGAGCTACCTCGAGTTGGCTGAACCTCACCTGGTTGATTTGGAGCGGGCCGCCAAAGTTTCTGGTAGTCGCTTTGTTTATATCAAGGGCGCTTTGGCCCGCCTGCAGATGGGTTTGGTAGCGTTTGTTTTTGATCAGTTGAATGATGACGGGTTCATCCCGATTATTCCCCCGGTTTTAGTCGGACCGGAGGCGATGGGCGGTATGGGTTATTTAGAGCACGGAGCCGACGAGATTTACAAAACCCAGGATGATTTGTATCTGGTGGGCACGAGCGAACAGAGTATTGGACCACTGCACATGGATGAAATTTTTGCGGCGGCGGAATTGCCACGGCGGTATGTCGGGTATTCAACGTGTTTTCGCCGGGAGGCGGGGAGCCATGGAAAAGACGTGCGTGGAATACTGCGTTTACACCAGTTTGATAAAGTGGAAATGTTTTCGTTTACGACACCGGATCAGTCGGATGAGGAACATCAGTTGCTGTTACAGCAGCAGCGAGCGATTGTGGAGGCGCTGGAACTGCCGTATCGGGTGGTACAGTTGGCAGCCGGAGATTTGGGGGCGCCGGCGAGTAAAACGTTTGATATTGAAACGTGGATACCAAGCGAGGGCCGCTATCGGGAGACGCATTCCACCAGTAATACTTTAGACTACCAGGCACGGCGGCTTAATATCCGTGTACGTGGCGCTGATAAGACAGTTGTTAAGGTGCACATGCTGAATGGCACGGCGATCGCGTTGAGCCGGACGTTAATTGCGCTGCTGGAAAATCATCAGGCGGCGGATGGATCAATTCGTATTCCGGCGGCTTTACATCCTTATTTGCCGTTCAAAACCATTGAACCTTAAGCTTGTCCTGTCGGGCGCGTTACTGATAGCGGCAGTCGTGGGGCCGCTGGTTTTTTTCGCGTGGCTGGTGGTTGGAACCGAGACGTTTTTAGTGCAAGCCATTACAGTGGTCGATGCGCGGCCGCACGTGACCGAAGGTGTGCAACGCCTGGTGGAACAGGAATTGCTCGCCGGTAAGCAACGACTAACTATTTTTTTCGTGCGTACGGAGCGGCTGGAGCGATTAATTCGTGAGCAGTTTCCTTCGATGCGAACCGTGCTGGTACAGCGGCACCTACCGGGAATTATTAAAGTGGTTGTGCAGGAAAAGACCCCGGCCTTATTGCTGTTAACCCATGGTGCCTATTATTTTGTGGACGAAAGCGGCGTGGCCTACGAGCGGGCCGAATTATCTCTCTTACCCGGTATAGTATTGCCGACCGTGAAGAATAAGGATACGAGTGGCGAGGTGACGATCGGTAAACCTGCCTGGCCGGTAGGCAGGCCGGTGTTGGAACCAGTATTTGTGACTTTTGTAAAAGAAGTACAGGCGGCTTTACCGCACCGTATTGGAGCGGAGGTAGCCGAGATGTATATCCCCTCTCTGGCAGCCCGCGAGGTTAGCTTTCGGATGAGTAATAACTGGACCATTCGTTTTGATAGTACGGCTTCAGCTACGCGGCAGCTGTCTATTCTGGAACAGGTTCTTAACGAAACACTGAGCGATGACGAAAAAAAACAATTGGAGTATGTCGATTTGCGGATTCCTAACCGCGTGTACTACCGGACCGGCCAGGCAGGTTCGTAGTGTCGCATGGTCACGTCGCCCTGCACTGGATAGACTTCACGAAAGGTGGCTTCGCTGGTCTTTTGCCAGACAGGCGGCACCACCAACGGTGCGCTGCTAAAGCCGGTAGTGTCGACTGCCCAAAACGGGGCCGGTGGGTTGCGAGTAAAAAAGTCCGGTGCCAGAATATCGGTCGACCGCAGAACGGGGGCGCCGGCAAAATGAGTAAGGTTAGCAGCGGGTAAAGACAGGCGCGGTGCCGGCAGGCGTGCCTGTCCGGTAGGCAGGTTAGAAAACTCTTCATGCTGGTAATACAAGACAGGAAAGAAGATAAGGGGGGAGCTCACTACTAGAGGTGCCTGTTCCTGGTTTTGGCTGGCGAGGTAGGCAATGGCGCCACGGACCCCCGAACGGTGGGGCAGATCAAGGCGCTGGTAGTGTTGCTGGGTACCAAAAGCAAAAAATAGGACCATGGCCGCGAGAGCTATACGTTGTAGCAAGCGAGGCTTGAGCTCGCCACCAGCAATGGCCAGCAGAATAAGTATGAGACTATGAATGGGCAGGAAATAACGATCCTGATAGATGCTCTGGCTCATGAGGGAAATACTGATACTGAGAACCAGTGTGCCAATAATGACGGTACTTAGGAATAAGGCAGCGCGGCGGGTACGTTTTCGTAGCAGCAAGCATACACACACAAGAAGAAGACTCATCGTGGGTACCAGTGTCAGGATGGCTTTGCTCCATGGAGTATGTTGTGGTTCGGCCGTTGGGCCAAGCACCATGCGGTAGAGTGTTTCCGGTACTGACCAGTGGGTAAGCGGCGGGATCCAAAAGGTATGTTGCACCTGCTGTAACTGCTGGAGCAGTAGCGGCACCCACGGCAGATAGGCGAGGGCAGTAATGCCTACCGCAGCAACGCCATACCAAACGACTCGAGAAGTGAAAACTTCACCGAGACGGAAACGAGCACGTACTAGCTGTTGGCCGGCAAACCAGACGAGAGCGGCGGTCAGTACGAGTAGACCATAATAATGGGTATACGCGAGCGTAATAGCCATGATAGTGAAGGCAGGCCAGTGGTGGCGGTATAAGGCCCATACCATACAGATAGACACGAGTGCGGCCAGCGTATACATGCGCGCTTCGGTACTCGGGGCAATTTGCCACGAATTTATAGCGACCAAGAGAGCTGCCATAAGGGCAGTAGACGGAGTACGTGTGATTGCTCGGGTAAAGCCGTAGACAGCTACAACAAGCAGCGCGGCGGCGGAGATCGAAAATGAGCGTAGCGCCAAAATAGATGAGCCAAAGACAGTGGCCCACAATTTCATCACTAGATAATAGAGCGGCGGGTGAACATCCTGGCTGGCACGGGCTACTACCGCATCCCATGGAAACTGTATCAGGCGCCACGTAAAAGCTTCGTCAAACCAGATGCTACGAGTCGTGAGCTGATAGCCGCGGATGGCAACGCCAAGGACCACAATACCGGCAAGTAGTACCCAGCGGGTAGAACGGTTCATAGGCTATGCTATGATTATAGGGTATGTCTTTGGATGCGCGTACCGTGGCTTTAATTAAGCAGCGGCTCGATGAGGCGGAACGTAATCTGCAGTATATCAGGCAGGCGTTAGAGAATGAGGGGGAAGCGGAGGGGACTGTTCGACCCGCCTACGCCGAGGCTTCGGCGGGCAAGCAGGCCGAGGGTAACATGTTGAGCGGTGAAAGAATTCTGGAAGGGGTTTTCGATGGAAAAAATATGCAGGGAAATGATGGGCAAGACTATCCGGTGCCGCCGAATTATGCTTCCAAATCAAAGTTAGTAGAGGGAGATGTGATGAAGTTGACTATCGGAACCGACGGTTCGTTTACGTATAAACAAATCAAGCCGGTGGAGCGTAAACGAATTATCGGGCAACTAACGGTTGACGACTATGGCAAGTTCGGGATTAAGGTAGATAATAAGACATACGGTGTTTTATTAGCGAGTGTGACTTTTTATAAAGCCGAGGAGGGGGATGAGGTGACCATTTTAGTGCCCGAGCATGGTGAGGCGGAGTGGGGAGCAGTTGAACATGTTATCCATAAAGCAGTTCATTAAATTTTTAGTGGTTGGCACCACCGGCGCGGTGGTTGATTTTGCCATTTATAATATACTCACCCGGGGTTTTGGCTGGAATAAAATTTACTTTGTACTTGGTTATGAAGTGATTGCGGCCAATGTGGTGAGTGTCTTCTTGGCCATCTTAGTCAATTTTGTTTTAAACAAGTATTGGACATTTCGTGATCCCAGTCGGGCAGTCGTGCGACAAAGCGCGGGATATTTTGTGCTGAATGGTTTTACTTTTGTGCTGAATCAATTACTTACTTCTTTCTTTCTTTTTCGGGTACCGCTCACGGCGCTGGTATTTGGTTCGCAAAAAGATAATGCGGCCAAGGCGGCGGCGATTGGGATTATTTTGTTTGTCAACTTTTTTGGGAGTAAATTCTTGGTTTTTCGGCGTAACACGGTATAACTAAAGTATGGCTACGTTGTATCGGCGCTATCGACCGCAGCGTTTTAGTGAGGTAAGCGGGCAGGAAGCGATTATTACCACCCTCCAGCAGGCGGTCGGCAAAGAGCGCGTGGCTCACGCCTATCTGTTTTATGGCCCGCGGGGCACCGGGAAAACGACAGTTGCCCGCTTATTAGCCAAGCGGATTAATTGTTTGACGGCGAAGACGGCAGACACCGAGCCCTGTATGACCTGTCTTACGTGTGTCGCTTTGCAGGAAAATAAAAGCTTAGATGTATTGGAGATTGATGCGGCTTCTAACCGGGGAATTGATGATATTCGAGCGTTGCGGGATGGAGTGGGTCAGCGGCCAACGCACGGAAAGTACAAAGTATATATTATTGATGAAGTGCACATGCTCACCAATGAAGCGTTTGCGGCTTTGCTCAAAACACTGGAGGAGCCACAAGCACATGTGGTTTTTATTTTAGCCACAACTGAATTACACAAAGTTCCGGAAACTATTTTGTCACGCTGTCAGCTGTTTCGCTTTCGGCGGGCAACCGCTGGCGAATTACGCACGCGTCTTGGCTCAATCCTGAAGCAGGAAAAACGAAACGTCGAGCCGGCAGCCGTTGATTTTATTATTAGCCGGGCTGATGGCTGTTATCGGGATGCGGAGTCACTACTGGGGCAGTTGTTGACCGCTTTTGAGAGTGTAGTGACGCGGGATGGAGCGGTCGCTTTTTTGGGCTTGCCACCACAAGAATTGACTGATCAATTTCTGGATGGCTTAGTGGCCGGGGAATCGGCACCGGCGCTGGTGGCACTGGAGGCTGGTTTTGCTCACGGGTTCGACCCGGAGCAACTGCTTAAGGAAAGTATTGTGGCCGCCCGGAATCGGGCTTTAGAGCTGGCCAAAGCGGGGCAGGCATTTGTTCGTTATCCAGAAATTATTCGCGCGTTACTGGTGGCATTACAGGATTTGGCTTTCGTACCGCAGCCACTGCTGGCGCTGCAGTTAGCCGTGTTAACGGTATGTAATAAGAAAGGCCATGTACCAGTCGCTGATGCTCCGATACATGGCAAGGCCTCAATAGTAACTGTCCAGCAGGTCAAGGCGGTCTGGCCGGAGGTGATTCAGAAGATGCGAGGAGTTAACCCGGTGGCTTCGACTTTTTTGCGCGCTTTAGAAGTGACCGGCGTGGACGGGACGGCGATTCAGCTCAAGGCACAGTATGCCTTGCATCGTAATTTCTTTGAGAAGGCGGAACATAAAGGGGCTTTGGAGGCGGCGCTGCGGGAACTGTTACAGCAGTCGGTAACTGTTAGCATCGAGTTAGTGGAGGTCGGGGCAAAGCCGGCGGAAGAAGATGACTTACTGGCGGCAGTGAGAGAAGTATTTGCCACAAACGCGAAGTGAGTGTGCTATACTTTCCGCATGCGTTATATATTTTTGGGGGGTTTGGTAGCGGGGGTAGTAGCTGTCGCTTTACTTGTTAGCACTGCTTTAGCCGCTCCGCCCTATTCAGTGAGTTATAACGGAACAGCAGTCACGACGGCCGTTCCGGGTACGACGTTTACATTTAAGTTACAAGTGAAGAATACGGGTACGACGGTGTATTCTGGCGTTAAGGTCATTTTGCATATTCCTGAAGGCCTAACTCATTCAAAAGTTGCGCCCGGTGATGCGCTTGTTCAGGACGATATTATTTCATGGTCGGATGTACCGATTGGGGCTGGTAAAGCTTTTTACCCGACAATTACTTTCACCATGGATTCCGGCACGCCGCTTAAGACAAAGTTGAACCTGTGGGTGGAAGTGACCGGCAGTGGTATGGAGGCGAACAGTGCCAATTTCTCAATCACGGCCGTAAAGTCAGTTACTACAACAACCAGCACCAGTACACTTTCTTCGGCTGATATCAGTAGCATGTTTCAGTCAGTCTATGGGCGCATGCCTACCACGAGTGAGTTGAAATATTGGCTCGGTCGCCGCAGCGATAAGCCCGGCCGCACGGCGCTGCTGGGCGCGATGGGCTATCACAAAGCGAACAATATTGCGCACTAGAAATATATTAACACCCGGTGTTAAATAACTAATGTTATGGGGTATCGTACGGAAGCAATTATACCGGGCAATATTTACCATGTTTATAC
>CAYJWZ010000038.1:0-7604 GCA_964374055.1 uncultured Candidatus Saccharibacteria bacterium
GCACCGCGAAATTTTTTCGGGAAGCGAGGGCGGGAATTCCCCTCCCCTTCAGCCTTTCCTTCCCGCCCCGCCCGAGCGGTTTGGGATGTCGCAAAACGCCGCAGGCGTTTTGCTCAAAATGGGTTCGCGCATTTTCAATTATAGCCCACACACGGTTTCCGCCAAATCGGCGGACCCGCTGTCATAGCGGGCGATCCCTACACCGCCCACTGAAAAAGCCCTACTTCACGCAGGGCTAAGAACGCATCACTATTTTTTTGCCGACGCGTTGGCGCCTGGCCGAGGCGGATGAGCATGCGGCGTATTCAGTGTCACCACAACAGTCGATAGCAACATGCCAACAATCCCCAGCCAAAGCCATGGGCTAGCCGTCGTATCATGTCGTGTCTGCCACCAGCCCACGATGCCAGCAATAACGGTGGCGCCGCCAAAGACAATTGGCATGACCACGTGTGGCATGCGCGCTCCGCCAAACACCATGGCCATGGTCAGCATAAGCGCTCCGAGCGCCCCCAGTGTCCCGGCGGCAAAGGCATAGCCCACGGCCGAACCCGACCATACCAAATCTTCGCCGCGGAGGCGCATCCACAAATAGCCACCCCCAATCGCTATCACGAAGTAAGCCACGCCAATAATGATCCACGGCCGCACCGGCCCCAACTCTGTCCGCGCCTTGGCCAGCACCGGGCCATATAGTCCCCAGAACATCGCCGTCAGCACCGCAAAAATGATCGGCTTCATAGCTGCCTCCCAAAATGAAAGAGAACCACACGAACCATCTACCCAACAGGGGAGCGTAGGCTAAAAAAGAGTCATCCGTCAAAAATGCAAAGCTGTTGAAAAAGAACCTTATTCTGCTATGCTCCTTATCACAATTGAATAAGTAATTCGCCGCGGTAGCTCAGTGGTAGAGCGCAGCCCTAAAGAAAAAATCTTCGGGGCCCTTCACAGTAATGCGAAGTGATAAACTGGGTGAACTCGGGGAAGACCTCGCTTAGCGAGATAATCCCGAGCCAATCCTTCGCCGGGAGGCTACGGATTGCAAGCAAGCCTATGATAGTTCTGGAAGGCTTGCCTGCAGTAGCTTTAGCGAAGGCAGGTGTAGAGACTAGTGGGTGAGCCCCAACAATAACCCCACAGCAGCGCCCAGCCCCCGTGATCTCGCTCACGAGTTTTTACGGGGTGATGATATAGTCCAAATACAGCCTGGAAGAGGCTGGCGTCGTCAGTTCGATTCTGGCCCGCGGCACCCTTCGACAAGCTCAGGGTAAACCTGTAGTCTTGCAAGGATCTAGAGTTTTTGCGGGCCCTGCCTACCGGCAGGCAGGCGCCGAAGCTTTAGCGTAGGCGGGTATCGTATAGCGGCATTACACCTGGTTGCCAATCAGGCGATAGGGGTTCGACTCCCCTTACCCGCTCAAAATTGCAGAGCAATTTTGCCCCGCGAAGCCCCGCCAGCTGGCGGGGCGAAGTGGGGCCTACATTCTCTCAAACCGCCATTGACCGCCGGGTGGCCCTTGGGTGTATGCTAAAAACATGCGGTACTACCGTACAGCCCTGCTCTCCGCCACCATGGCTTTCTTGGCTGCCATGCCACTCGCCGCCGGCGCGCAACTCCCCGCCTTGGGAACCAGACTCCAGGCACCCTACACGACCCAAAAAGCACATGAAGCACCGAAACAGCTGACAGCCACAACGGCCATTACCCAGCCCGAACAGCCATCACGGCCGACTTCGCCCGTACCCGCTCCGGAAAAGGCCGTACTGATCAATACAACCGAGCAGCGCCTGCAAGCACTTGAGCAGCAATCAACTGATGTTGAGAACTGGCTCCGCCGGTGGTGGCGCGGGGGGCTCGTCTGGGGTTGGCTCTGGTGGATCCCTTGGATAGTGTTCTCCTGGCAGTGGTGGCGGAGACGGTTCTGGGTCTTTAATTGGCCGTGGCCCTGGTGGTGGTGGCTGCCTTGGCTGTGGTTCATTCCCTGGCTCCTCTGGGGCTGGTGGTGGGTGCCAGTGTGGTGGGGGTGGTGGGCCTGGGGCTGGTGGTGGCTGCCGTGGATCTTCTGGTTGCCCTGGTGGTTCATTGTCTTGAAGCACGTTCTCCAGTGGCTTGAGTCAAGAAAACCGTAGTACTAACAACCTAAAACGGTTGCTATAACCAAGAAAAAACCACCCGGCCGAAACCGGGTGGCATACTATCCTCGGAGACCAAGGTCAAAATGCTATCTTACTCCGCCACTTTCTCGCGCAACACGTTATTCCGCGTCTCCACCCGTTCCTCGGCCGCGTCCAGCTTGTTCTTCAAGTTTTGGCTGCGTAGTTCAATCAGCTTTTCTCGGGTTTCCTGCCGTTGTTCAATATTTATCTTGACGTTCTGGCGCATCTCCACTCTCTTCGTACAAGGCCGCTTTCTTCTCGGCGTTAAAAACAAACGCCCGCTTGAGGCCAAATATAGCAGATGTACAAGAAGCTCAAGAAAAAACCGTCTGCTACACTAGTATCAATGATTACTACCTTGCCTTCCCTGATAATTGTCATTGCTTCACTAATTGGCGCTTTGCTTACCGTATACATTCGCCGCAAAAAACAACATCCCCATGAAGCCATGGTGTGCCTCTTGGGTTCCGATTGCCGGCAGGTAATTAATTCTCAATTTTCACATTTTTGGGGTATGCCAGTTGAGCTGCTGGGGATGACCTACTATACGCTCTCCTTCGCTGTCTATGGGCTTTTTTTGGCTGGGGTTGCTTCGGAAAGTATGGCCACGGTTGCGCTCATAACAGCCACCATCGCCTTTTTATTTTCCGTGTATCTAACATTCATTCAAGCCGTCACGCTCAAGCAATGGTGTACCTGGTGCCTGGTGTCTGCCTTGTTATCGGTTGTAATCTTTCTCACTGCCCTGGCGGCCAGCCGCTTCAGTTTTTTGCCCTACTTGCCAGCCGCCCGCCCGTATCTGCTCGGGGTACATCTCTTTGGTTTGGCGCTAGGGCTGGGTGCCGCCTCACTCGCCGACTTTTTCTTCTTTCGCTTCCTGCGCGATTTACGCATCTCTCACTTCGAAGCCGAGGTGCTGCGGCATATATCTGAAGTTATCTGGTTTGGCTTGGCGCTACTGGTCTTAAGTGGTACTGGCCTGCTACTCGCCGACCCAGTACGATTACTCGCCTCCGATAAATTCCTGGTGAAAAGCATTGTTGTGCTGATAATAATAGGGAATGGTGCCTTTTTAAACTTATATATTGCACCGAAATTAATGCACATCAGCTTCGGCGACCCACACCGACATCATCGCGGCGAGCTGCGCGTTGATCGAAAAATAGCTTTTGCCTTGGGGTCGGTTTCCTTTGTCTCTTGGTATACTGCCTTTGTGCTGGGTCTGCTGCCCCGCTCACCATTACCGTTCTGGTCATTGTTGGGGGTGTATGTGGTCATAGTATGTTGTGCTGTTACCGGCAGCCAGTTAGTTGAGCGACGCATCGCTCGGCGCGGGTGGGTACACCCGGAGGGGTTGCCACCTAATCAATGAGCATGCAGCTCACCGGAACGATAATTCGTGGCGATGGGCGTGGCCGGGGAATAGGGTTTCCGACGGCCAACCTGAAGCTCGAAAGAGAAGAACAGCGTCCCGCTGACGGCATTTACGCGGTCTGGGCCGAGCTAGAGAATAAAACTCATCTCGCCGTCGCCCACGTCGGCCCGCGCCCCACGTTCCCTGACGCCACAGCCACCATCGAAATCCACCTCCTCGATTTCCCCGATCGCGACCTCTATGGCCAGTCACTTAGCGTTCAATTCGTCAAAAAACTCCGCGACATCGCGCGCTTCAGCACCGTTGAAAAACTAGTAGAAGCCATCCAACAAGATTGCATCAAAGCCCGCCGCGTGCTACAAGAAGCGGATGTTTTCCGGAATCATTGAAAGGACTGGCCGCGTCTTGGCCATGCAACCGCACCCGGGCGGCGCTCGGTTGCGTCTTGACCTGGGCGCCTCCGCCCGCGGGCTCAAAGCCGGCGACAGCATCGCCGTCAACGGTGTCTGCTTAACGGCTGTTGCCCCGCGTGGTGGGCGCGTATCATTCGATCTCATCACCGAAACACTGCGCAAAACAAACTTGGGCCAGCTCAAAAAAGGCAGCCAAGTAAACATTGAACGCAGCTTGCGCCCATCAGATCGCTTGGAAGGTCACTTTGTGCAGGGTCATGTTCAAGGGGTTGCTACACTTATCAAGCAAATCGTCAACAAAAAAGATTTCAAGCTTATCTTCACCCCCCCCAAAGAACTCCTAGCCTATTGCGCTCCCCTCGGCTGCATCGCCGTCAACGGCGTTAGTCTCACCATTGCCGCCGTCGACAAAAAAAGTTTTACGGTCGCTCTCATTCCCACCACGCTGAAACTGACCAACTTAGGTGATCTGAAAGTAGGGGACAAAGCCAACCTCGAAACCGACTTAATCGCCCGCCAACTTGTTCATTGGTTAAAGCTCCGTCATACTAAAACCTATGAGTAACGCCCCATTTTCGATCAGCGATGCCCTTCGCTTTGGCTGGCAGACGTTCAAGAAAAATCTCTGGTTTTTTGTCTTGATTCTAATCGTCGCTGGACTAGTCAGCCGCGGCCCCAGCCTTTTTTCCAGTAAAGATAGCCCGGTTATGGCCGCTGGCATAATTGGCCTAAGCGCCATGCTCTTACAATTATTGGTTAACCTCGGCCTCAACAAAATTGCGCTTATGCTCCATGACGGTGCCCAACCCACCTGGAAAGAACTATTTTTACAATACCCACTGCTCCTGCAATACCTCGGCGCGTCCATTCTCTACGGCCTAGCGGTCGCCATCGGCTTTATTCTTTTAATCGTTCCCGGCATTTATCTCGCCATCAAATACGCCTTCTTCGGTTTTGTCATGGTGGATAAGCACACCGGCATCATGGAATCACTGCACACCAGTGCCAAGCTGACCAATGGCGTGAAGTGGGATCTCCTCGGTTTCGGTGTATTGATGTGCATCATTAACGTCCTCGGCGCCCTCGCCTTAGTGATCGGCCTCTTTGTCACCATTCCGATTAGTCTGATGGCTTCCGTCTACGTCTACCGCAAACTGGAAGGCCGCTTGAATCAAGCCACGATCGTCACTCCGCCCACGCCCCTCGTCACTGCCTAAAAAGTATGCTTGCCCCGCTGCTGGCGGCCCAACAAAAACTGTATTATCGTCTGCGCCCGCTGCGTGATCGCCTCGTTCGCCCCCTGGTTCTCTTCTTCGCTGCTCTACAGTTAACACCCAACACGATTAGTTTATTGGGTGTTCTCACCATGGTGGCCTTCGTCGTGGTTGCTGCATATGCACTGTCGTTAGCCTTAGCCTTATTACTGTTGAGTTTGCTGCTCGACGCCACTGACGGAGGGCTCGCTCGTTATCTGAAAGTTGACTCCGACAAGGGAAAACTAATCGATGTCACGGCCGACGCCACCGCTTTTACGTTATTCCTTGCTGGCTTAGTAGTAGGGGAGCTTATCACGTTGCGCCTCGGCCTGCTGCTTGCAGCCATCATGGTGCTAAGCAAACTGCTGCGGATTAAACGCCATGGCCATCTCTTGCCGACTGACTGGCGCTTCCGCCCAGTGGCTGGCTTTATACCCACCGGTAGCGCCTATGTGCTCTATACCGCCTTTGCTGTGGCCGCGCTGACTTCGCGCAACTACCTACCCGCTATCGCCACCGCCCTGACTGTCGTTTTGGCTTTGGATATGCTTATAACCTTGTTTTTATTAGGCCACAAAAAATCACTATTGACAATATAGGCATCGTGTGCTAGGTTAGCCAGTTCGATCCTGACAAGTCCTGAAATCTGTCAGGATTTTTTGTTGTCTCGCTTTTGAGCGAGGCAATCCCGCGCTGCGCCAGCCGAAGCCTTGGCGAAGGCTGGAAGCCATTTAAAAAAGACAGGAAAAAAGCACCCATACTTTATGAGTCAAAAAATAATCACAACCACTGCCATTGTCGCTTTTATCGCCGCTGGCACCCTGCCAGCCGAGGCGTTAGCGGCCGCCGCGCTTACCCAAAAATCTGAACAGCCTTTTATCGCGCCAGTTAACCTGGCCGGCCGCGACTCCTACTTAAGCCTGGCGATTAACAATCTGCCTAATTATGAATTTAGTGACACTGGCTCGGTCAACACTGCTCCCAGCCCGGTTACTGTTCGTAGTCGGATTACCACGCCTGGCCCGGTTCGCTTGAGCGCGGCGCCACAGCCTGCTCCCACGCCAGTTCCTCCGGCTCCGCCAGCTGGCGGACCGGCCGTCGTTATGGAAGGTGAAGCCAGCTATTACAGCCGCGCCGGCTGCTTGGGGTGTGACCCAAATGTGATCATGGCCAACGGCCAGCCGCTTAACGATAGTGCTTTAACGATGGCCATCGGCGCTGATAAAAAACAGTTTGTCGGCCGCTCCGCTCGTGTCACCAGTTTAGCCACTGGTAAATCAGTTGTGGTCCGCATTACCGATACTGGCGGTTTCTATCAGGCAAAATATGGCTACCGCGTAGCCGATTTAACGATTGCCACCAAGCAGGCGATTGGCATGAAGGGTGGC
This sequence comes from uncultured Candidatus Saccharibacteria bacterium, assembly GCA_964374055.1. Lineage (GTDB taxonomy): Bacteria > Patescibacteriota > Andersenbacteria > UBA10190 > UBA10190 > CAYJWZ01. The sequence goes on from CAYJWZ010000038.1 coordinate 6,590, forward strand.
GTTGGCCAAGTCCGCGTCGAGGTCTATTAACAAAATTTAAATACATTTTATTCCGAACCACCCAATCGCCCGGGTGGTTCTTTCTTGTGTTATGATTTTTCTGTGGTCATTGATCCAGCCCTACTAGCCGCCGTCGGCGACGTATTCTTGAATTTATCGGCCGGCTGGTTCGGCGCGGCAATTATCATTCGTTCCGGCTACCCTCGAGGCTCACAAGCCAGTATTGTATATTTTCTGTCTAACATTCTGTTTGGCACAGTTGCCTTGGCTATTGGCTATCAACTCCGTATACTGGGAATATGAGTAACAACGAAACCAAAGATATTTGGGGCGATATTAATGCCAAGGCAGGAATTACCTTTGGTGTAGCAGTCATCGCATTACTGCTCGTCTACATCGCCTTTTTCAAATAAGCAGGTAACAGGAATCTCCCGCCAGCGGGTCCGCCGTCTTGGCAGAAGCAAAAAAGAATTAAATTTCAAGAAAAAAACCGCTGGGCGAACCCATACGGTTTTACCTTCCTTCACCGAAGGTTTGGGTTTTCCAGAAATACCACGTGTTGAGTGGGTGTTACGTCGACGACCCTCCCTTCTCGAAAAAGAATCCCAAAAAGAAAGTAGTCGCAGAAGTTCGGGCAGGCGCACATTAACCAAGCCGTATTTGATCGATTGTCATTGAGCAAGGTCGTTTCAAGCTCTGACAAGTGACCCTGCCACTTACACCTCGTGCACTGCAGAAGGCCAAACTTGACCTCAGCTTTCTGAACCTCCCCCTCTTCATCAATCCAGAGCAGAGAATGACACCCTTTACAGTGATAGTGCTTGCCCACCGCTTTGTCGGAGCAGTTGCGATCAGCACACTCGGTCTTCTCCTGCTCCAATACACTGCAGTCCAAGATCCTGCAAATCCCAACATTTTTCACAATCATGGTAATTCCTCATGAGTTGGACAAATTGAGAAAGGAGCTGAAACCCCAGATACAATATCAGAAAATTGATTAAAGTCAACAAAAAAC
>CAYJWZ010000039.1:0-232 GCA_964374055.1 uncultured Candidatus Saccharibacteria bacterium
ATAACGAAGAGCAATCCAAAGCCGAACTGTGTGAATTTATAAAAAATACTGATCAACTAAGCATTGGGCCCCAATGCGCTACCTTTGAGACCGCTTTCGCTCGTTACCAAGAGCGTAACTACTGTACGTTATTCAATAGCGGTAGCTCGGCTAATTTAGCCCTCATTCAAGCACTTCTGAACTTGGAAAGGCTGCGTGCCGACGATCAAGCCGGTTTCTCGGCCATTACCTG
>CAYJWZ010000039.1:242-7450 GCA_964374055.1 uncultured Candidatus Saccharibacteria bacterium
GTCTTCAGGGCTTGAAGTGGCAGTATTTCTGGCAGTGGCAGGGTCGCCGGGATTCAGTCATGTTCAACAGCGGCAGCTCGGCTAATTTGGCGCTCATTCAATCGCTTATGAACCTGGGTCGCCTCAAGAAGGGCGACACAGTTGGTTTTTCAGCGTTGACCTGGCCGACCAATGTCATGCCGCTCATTCAGCTTGGCCTGAAGCCCGTCCCCATTGATGTTGAAATAAATACTCTCAATATTTCCAGCCACACCGTTGAGCCGGCCCTCACTGATAATCCCGGCCTAAAAGTACTATTTGTTACTAATGTTCTCGGATTATGCGGCGACCTCGACCGCATCGCCGAGCAGTGCGCTGAGCGTGGCATTATTCTCCTTGAAGATAACTGCGAATCGCTGGGCACGGTGTACCAAGGGAAAAAGCTGGGTAACTGGAGCCTGGCCAGCACCTTTTCATTCTTCGTTGGCCATCACATGTCCACCATCGAAGGCGGCGCAGTCTGTACCGACGACCCGGCGCTCGATCGCATGCTTCGTCTGGTTCGAGCTCATGGCTGGGATCGTAATCTATCCGACGAAGCCAAAAGCCGCATTCGGCAAGAACACAACATCGAAAATAGCTTCTTTGCTAACTTCACCTTCTACACCCTCGGCTACAACCTGCGCCCCACCGAAATCACTGGCTTCTTAGGCAATCAACAATTGCAGTATTTAGATACCATTGTAAACCAGCGACACCAAAACTTTAGCCAATTCCAAGCAGCTACACAGGATAATCCAGATCTGATTCCGCTCCACACCGAGCATATTGACCTGGTATCCAATTTTGCTATGCCCGTCATTGGCCGCTCACCCCAGATAACCCAGCACTATATTGAAACATTCCGAGCTAACAACGTTGAAATCCGGCCAATTGTTGGTGGCTCCATTCCCGAGCAACCCTTTTATAAAAAATTAGTTGGTCCAGCTCTGGTCAAAAATGCCCAGTTCATTAATCGCCACGGCTTTTACTTCGGTAACAATCCTGAACTCACCCCCGCCGAGCTAACCCTCCTTACCCAGCTGTTGCACCAGCCGCAACCGGTAGCTATTCGCTAGCTTTCTTGGCTTCCACAAACCAATATTGGCAATAACGGTTCAGCCCAGCTGGCACGGGCTGTAAACCAACTGACACTGGCGGCAAACCAAACCAGAACGGCATAACTTCAACATCTTGAAAACCAGCTTTCCCAGCTAACTGACGTAAGTCAGCGGCTGTGTACTCCCGCAAATGAACAAGCAGCCCCATCACTGGGTCAACACCTAAATACAGAGGATAACGTACCGATCGGCCAATGAGGTGTCGCAGTTGATGTGAAAAACGATCTTTGTTCGGTGTGCCAAGTAGAAGATGCCCCCCCGGCTTAAGCACTCGACTAGTTTCCTTCATAAAACGAAGATCACCCTCCACATGTTCAATAACGTCAAAAGAAACAACAACATCAAAGCAGTTATCAGCAAAAGGTAACGCCTCTGCATCCAACTGATGGAAAGTAAAATTTGCATGCGCCCCTCTAACATTGTTTTGAACATCAATACCAGTAACGGTATTATGCTTCGCAAAAAAAACACTAAGTCGACCAGACCCGCAGCCAAGGTCAAGGATACGTTTTCCACGCCACTGCGTTGCTTGCCGAGCAACAAAATCTGTAAAAAGCTGGTGATACGACCGGAAAACCAACATCAACGTCTCAATAAAAAACTTACGCTAAGCCCCACCACTAACACGGCTGCCGCCACCACTGAACTACCCATAATCTCCACCAGCGAACCATGGAAGCGGGTAATAAGCAATAATTGCAACACTAAAGCCAGGGGCGGCAGCAGAGCAATGCCTGTCTGCTGGTGCGCCAGTAAAGCATGTACCAGCCACGTCGCCAGCGCCAGCAAACCAAAAAAGACACCAAACCACCATAAGTACGCCGCGCCATTGAGATAACTCTGTCCGAGCGTAAACCGAATAACCAGCCCCGGCGCCACTGCGTAGACGGCTATAATACCCAACGTCAGTGCCAGCAACGCCCCACCGGTTAAGAGTAAAACGCGGCGGCTCGAATAACCGGCGGCTAGGCGGCTGGTCACCGTCGGAAACATCAGCGTCGTAAAGGGTAAAGTAATAAAATAAATAATCCGACCTAAGGTAGAGAGGCCACCATACAAACCGGCTTGTTCGGCTGGTAAATAGTGTTGCGCCATAATAAGGTCAACCGAAAACAGAGCCGTGAGCCCCGCCATCGCCCAAAAAACTCTTTGGGTATACCTAAAAAAATCCCGCCAAGGCACTGGCGTGAGGTCAGTCTCACCAACCTCCACCCCGCGGTAGCGTCTAAGTGGCACCCAGGAAATGGCGTACACCACCAGCGACGCCGCCACGCCCGCCAACAACGCACCACTCACCCCCCACTTCACCCCCGCCACCAAAGGAACAGCCAATGCCAGCCTTAAGGTCGCCCCCAGTAGCAGCACAAGAGATAATATTTTAAAAGCCATGGCCCCCTGAAGCGCCCCCAGCGTCACTCCCGCCCCTAGCGCCACTGGAAAAGTTATTGCCAACAACCACAGCGGCCGAAGCGTTGGCACATGTAACCACTGCGCCAACCAAGGACTGGCAACCGCCACCAGTGTGCCCATGATCAAACCAACTCCTCCCGCCTGCCAGCTAAAACGCCGCACAAACAACCACACGGCCGCTGGCTGTTTTCGTCCCACAAACCCCGCAACGTACGCCGCCGTTACTGTTGTTACTACCGACACCACCACTCCTTCCAGATAAAGAAATGAAGACAGCGCCGCCAACATGCCAAATTCTCGCGGCCCCAGAAAAGCATCGCGGGCTAAAATAATGTTATAGAGGTAGTTCAAAAAGCCAACTGCCAAACTTCCTCCGTACAGCCAGAGCGCCGCCCGCGGCACACGTACTAAACGCAACATCCGCCCAGTATAACAAAGAAAAAAGGCTGTGGATAAAAGGCATTTGCTCTGTGGTAAGATAAGGACAACTTATTTTAAGTTTTAATCTTTCACTAATTTTTATGAAGCACATTAGATACGCTTGGCTCACCGTTAGTGCGCTTCTTGTGGCCGCTGTCATTGCCGGGGGAGTGACCTATTCGGCCGAAGCGGGTATTGGGAGTACGCTTGCCAAGGTCGTTGGCAAAGTGGCCGGCATGACAGCTAAAACCAAATGTCTTAATGGAACAGTGGTGGGTCATAGCCAGGGAAAAAAGATAGTAGTTAAATATGCCAGCAAGGGCAAGGTAGTTACCGCGAACCTGAGCCTGACCAAAAAACAGTCCGATGTGGCCTTTGGCCGTTCAATTAAAAATGGAACACCGGTAAAAGTTTGTTCTCGGGACAATTGGAAATCGGTCGCCGGAAACATCATCAGCCGCGTACCAAAGGGTTTGGAAAACACGGGCTATGGTGAGGAAAACGGTGGTGGCGGTGGTGGCGGTGGTGGCGGAACCTGATCTCGCCCGCAAGTAAGGATTAGCTTAAAAAAACAAACCCCGCTCAACCGAGCGGGGTTTTGATTGACTCTCGTTCCGTAACCGGCGAAAACTGCGCACTGACAGTCGCCGTTTCGGTGGGTAGCGCGTGAACACGGTCATACCACTTTAAAACACGCAGCCGATAGAACACGGCTAACGTATCCCATAATGTCTGCAACACCGATCGCCAACTAACCGTACTGGTAAAGCCGTACCGCATCTTGACGGGCGATTCAACAATCCGGGTATAACCCAAGCGGTAGGCTACTACCAGCAGCTCCAAGTCAAAGGCAAACTGCTTCACCAGTACCCGCGGCATAACCGCCTGTACTACCTCTCGCCGAAAGAGTTTCAAGCCAACCTGGGTGTCACTCACGCGGAGTCGAAACAAAAGCCGGTTTAAGATCTGATAGGTCCGGCTGTACACTCGCCGCACCCGGGGATACGCCACCTCCGATAACGAATGGCGTTTCGAACCAATCGCCACGTCCGCCTGATAAAATTGAAAAACGCGCCACAGCATATCGAAATCCTGCATCGTCACATCGCCACCCGCATCCATAAAGGCTACGAGCTCCCCGCGTGCCGCCAACATCCCATGGCGCACCGCCATCCCCTTACCCCGATTCTGCAAAAAATATTCTACCCGTAACGCCGGCAGACGTAGGTGCTCCCGCACGGTTTCAAATGTCTGATCATCATTACCATCAATTACCAGAATAATCTCATGCGCCGGCACCAGTTGCGTAAGAAAAATATCTAAAGCCGTGAGCTCAGCACAAATAGTGCTGGCTTGACGATAGGCCGGTACGACCACCGATAAAACGGGTGCCTTGCCCATTACCTTGCAGTATATTACGGTGAACCCATGACGACCAGACGCCGGCGTTTTCGCGCCAAACCAAAACCACAGGTAAAACGACCCCCCGCCAATGACGAAATAAGAACACCCACCGTGCGGCTCATTGATGCCGATGGTAGCCAACTGGGTGTTGTGACTACGACCGAAGCCCGACAAAAAGCCGAGACGAGTGGCTTTGACTTAGTGTTAGTAGCCGATAAAACCGACCCCCCGGTCGCCCGGTTGCTTGATATGGGTAAACACCTCTACGAACAACGTAAGAAGCAAGCCAAGCAAAAAGCGCATATCAAGGGAGGCGAAACTAAGGGTGTCCGCCTCGGATTTAAAATTGGCGAACATGATTGGACCATGCGCCTCCAACAGGCGGCCACCTTTTTAGGCGAAGGAAACCGGGTCAAGCTGGAAATGCGCCTGCGCGGCCGGGAAAAGGGTCGCACTGATCTGGCCGAGAAAAAACTGCATGAATTTATTGCTGGCGTACCCGGTGGCGCTCGTCAGGAGGGGTCGATTGGTCGCTCACCCCGCGGCCTAACCGTCCTCATAACCAAGTAGTCTTTAGACAATTGACTCATTCAGCAACTTCTGTCACACTGGCACCCTAGTAATCGTATGAAACAAAAAACCAAAAAAGCGGCCAGTAAACGTTTCCGGGTGTCGGCCGGCGGCATCATCCAACGCCGCCGTACCCACCAGGCCCATTTTAACAGTCGAGAAACGGGGCAACAAGGTCGGGCTAAGCGCCCCAATATTCCCACGCACCACGCCGACCAAGGCCGGCTTATGCAATTGTTACCCTATAATCACTAAAAGCATGTCCCGCGCTACTCACAGCCCTGCCAGCCGCGCCCGCCATAAAAAATGGATCAAACGCGCCAAAGGTTTCCGCGGCCGCCGCCACAAAATTTTTAAGCTGGCCAAGGAAGCAGTTTTAAAAGCCGGCCAGTATGCCTATCGGGATCGCCGCCGCAAGAAAACGGTTTTTCGCGCCCAATGGCAACTCAAAATCAATGCCGCTGCCCGCATGCATGGGCTTACCTACAGCGCACTGATTCACCAGCTTCGTTCGCACAACATTCGTTTAAACCGCAAGACCTTGGCACTGTTCGCCAGTGACCATCCTCCCCTGTTCGACCAGGTTATTACCACCATAAAAGCCAAATAACGTGTCCACCGTTGTCGTTACCGGGGGGGCGGGATTTTTAGGCAGCCATCTGGTTGACCGTTTAATTGCTAAAGAGCACCACGTTATTGCCGTCGACAACTTTTTTACCGGGCAGGAAAAAAATATTACCCACCTCAAAGATCACCCCCGCTTTACCCTGAAAAAACACGATATCGTCGAACCGCTTAATCTGCAAAAGATTGACCACATCTATAATTTAGCCTGCCCGGCTTCGCCCATCCACTATCAGCAAAACCCGATCAAAACCATCCAGACCTCAACCGTTGGTATGGTAAACATGCTTGAGCTAGCTCTTAAGACCGGCGCTCGGTTACTCCAGGCTTCCACCTCAGAAATTTACGGTGACCCGAAAGTCCACCCGCAACCCGAGAGCTACTGGGGTAATGTGAACCCGGTTGGACTACGCAGTTGTTACGACGAAGGCAAGCGCGTGGCTGAAACGCTGTGCATGGATTACCATCGCCAGAAAAAAGTTGACGTCCGCATTGTCCGTATCTTCAACACCTATGGCCCGCGGATGCACTTTCAGGACGGCCGCGTCGTTAGCAACTTCATCCTGCAAGCGTTGCAGAACAAACCAATTACTATCTATGGCGATGGGCGGCACACTCGTTCCTTTTGCTATGTTGATGATTTAATTGACGGACTCATTCGCATGATGGAGCAAGCGAGCGACACCGGCCCCGTCAACCTCGGTAATCCAGCCGAACTAACGGTGGCCGAACTGGCCGAACACATTATTACCGCTACCAACTCCGCTTCAAAAATTGTCTATCGGCCGCTCCCGGCCGATGACCCCCGGCAACGTCAGCCCGCTATCGCCTTAGCCAAAAAACTCCTCAACTGGCAACCAACCACCGACCTCGCCACCGGCCTCCAACAAACCATCGCCTATTTTAAAGCGCAATCCTCGCCGGGTGGCAATAACTGAACTGGCGCAGTAGCCAGTACCCGCCTATCCGGCAGTCGCCTGAATAACAACCGCCCCTCGCCCAGACCAGTGCAGGGAAAAATAACTCCCACGGAAGCGGCCGGTAAAGCAACTATCTGCACGATGGTCGACTCAACTTCCGTCTCCCAAACCAGTTCACCAGCTAAAGTCGGTTGACTTTCAGTTCCCCCGAACCCGACCGTCGTCGGCACCCCTCGCACCACCACTTCCGGCAGAGTAAGCCCTTCGATCACACGCTCCGGCTCTGTCAAACGAATACTCACTCCGCCAATCTGCTGGGCCAGCCACGCCCCAACCAGCAACAAGAGCACCAGTACAACGATAATCAGGCTCACCAAACGCTTTGTCATCCCGCCAATTCCTGCGCTAACTGACTTTGTCGCCGCCGTACATGCAACCACGGCGCATATTTATTCCACGGTGATTCAAACTGACGCAAAAACTGCCCAAGCAAACGAGATTGCCTGGTTTCTGGCGCTTCCTCAAACACTAGCAGCTGCCCTTGCTTTTTCGCGATCACCAGAAAATCACGCCGGCCGGACCACAGCACCACCACCGTCAGTGGTGCCAGCAGGAGCACCACCGCATACAAACTTAAGTTTAGGCCGAGCAATAAATTAAACCAACCCTGGCTGAACCAGGGCAGTAGAAACGCCTGCGCAAAATACCGTCGCTGATGGTA
>CAYJWZ010000040.1:0-7412 GCA_964374055.1 uncultured Candidatus Saccharibacteria bacterium
GCAAGGCATCGTCGGCCGCCACCTTCGCACCATCAACAATACCCTTCTTCAGCGCCACTCCCGGAATCGAGTAGTGCCGCACCTTCGAACCGCGCGACGTAATAGTAATAATCGTCTCGTTCTTATCCGTTTTCACCCCTACCGTACCATCAATATCCGTCATGAGCGCCTCGCCCTTCGGAATCCGCGCTTCAAATAATTCTTCCACCCGTGGCAGACCCTGCGTAATGTCTTCACCCGACACACCGCCGGTATGAAACGTCCGCATGGTCAGCTGCGTCCCCGGTTCACCAATCGCCTGCGCGGCCACCACGCCCACCGCTTCGCCGATTGCTACCAGATGATTCCGCCCCAGATCCCAGCCATAACACAGGCGGCAAATACCCTGAATCGCCCGGCAGGTTACCACCGATCGCACCACCACTTCTTCCACCTTTAGTTTATCAATCTGCTCCGCTTCTTTGACGGTAATCAGCGTCCCGCGCTTAAATAATGTTTTGCCTGATGCATCCTTAATACCTGCCGCCACGACGCGTCCCAGCACCCGCCGGCCCAGTGTGGTGCCAACCTCACGACTGTCTGTCGCCGTCAATAAACCACCTTCGGTATCACCGCAATCTTCTTCCCGCACCACCACATCCTGCGCTACGTTCACCAAGCGTCGTGTTAAATACCCGGCCGTCGCTGTCCGTAACGCCGTGTCAGCCATCCCTTTGCGCGTGCCGTGGGTCGATAAGAAATACTCCAACGCGTTAAAGCCTTCTTTGAAACTGCTCTTGATCGGCCATTCCACCACGCGCCCCGTCGGATCAGCTACCGTACCTTTCATGCCCGTCATCTGTAACGTCTGCCCCCATGAACCACGCGCCCCGGAATTTACCATGGCATGCACCGGGCCGCTTTCATCCAAGGCGCGCTGCGCCACCACGCCCATTTCTTCCCGGGCTCGCTCCCACACCGCCACGGTCAAGCGGTATCGTTCTTCATCGGTCAGTAAGTCTTCTTCAAATTGCTGTCGAGTAGTCAGCACTTCCTCTTCCGCCTTTTTGAGCAACACTTCTTTTTCCGGCGGTAACCGCAAATCCATCATGCCCCACGACAAGCCGCTCTTCGTCGCAAAGCGGAACCCGAGATCTTTCATCTTATCAATAAATTCGGCGGCCGCATCCACGCCGTAATTCGCCAGCACCGCGCCAATAATCCCTTTAAGGCGACCTTTGTCCAGTGTGTCATTCACAAACGTGTGTCCGACCGGCAAAATCTCGAAGAACAGTAACCGTCCAACTGTGGTCGTAACCCGTTCATTGCCCCCTTGCGGATCCGGCACCACCATCGGCGCATTCACCGCCACATGGCCCAATTCATAGGCCATCAACGCTTCAGCGGTCGAATGAAAAGTTTTGCCCTCGCCGACCGCCCCCGCCACTGCCTTCGTAATGTAGTAAACACCCAGCACCACGTCCTGCGTGGCCGAGGTCACCGGCCGGCCATCCGACGGCTTCAATAAATTCTTAGCCGCCAACATAATGGCATCCGCCTCCTGACGGGCTTTAGCGGAGAGCGGTACATGGACCGCCATCTGATCACCGTCGAAATCCGCGTTAAACGGCGTTGTCACCATGGGGTGAATCTGAATCGCTTTACCTTCAATCAAAATCGGCTGGAACGCCTGAATACCTAAGCGATGCAGCGTCGGCGCTCGATTGAGTAATACCTTATGCGTTTTAGTCACCCGTTCCAACGCATCCCACACCTCGGGAATACCCTGCTCGATTAAACGACTGGCCGAGCGGACATTGTGCGCCAGTTCCCGTTCAATTAATTCATGAATAACGAACGGTTTAAACAATTCCAGCGCCATGCGCTTCGGCAAGCCACACTGATGCAACCGCAACTCCGGCCCAACCACAATCACCGATCGGCCCGAGTAATCAACCCGCTTCCCCAACAGATTCTGTCGAAAACGACCCTGCTTACCCTTCAACATGTCCGCCAGCGATTTCAGTTGCCGACGCTGCCCGGTCGTACTCATGGTAGTTGAACCCCGTCGCGCCGAATTATCGATCAAGGCATCAACCGCTTCCTGCAACATGCGCTTCTCGTTCCGCGTAATGACCTCCGGCGCCCCCAGCTCCAACAAACGCTTCAACCGGTTATTCCGGTTAATCACCCGCCGGTATAAATCATTTAAATCCGAGGCCGCAAACCGGCCACCATCTAACTGCACCATGGGACGCAGATCCGGTGGAATCACCGGCAACACTGTCAAAAACATCCAGCTCGGCCGCAAACCGGCCACCAACAATGATTGCACCAGCGACAAGCGACGAATCAAGCGCTTACGTGTCGCTGCCGAGGCTACGGCAATTTCCTCTTTGAGTCTCGTAGCCATTTCCTTTGGGTCCATCGTTTCGAATAGTGCCCGGATCGCTTCCGAACCAATGCCCGCTTTAAAAACGTGCCCATACTTCAAAGACAAGGCCCGATACTCCACTTCGGAAATAATCTGAAATGGCTTGAGGGACGTAAGTTGCCGCTCGGCTTCCGTGGCCGCTGTTTCCAGTTTGGCCAACTGCTCCGCTTCTTCTTTCGCCAGTTTTTCCCGGCGCTGCTCAAAGTCTTTGTGGCCAGGCTTTAATCCATCCCGCAGCTGTTTATACCCCTGCTGCAAGCTGGCTCGCTTGGCCTCGATTTCCCGGCTCAAGCGCTGAGCCACTTCCGCCTGGGCTGCTTCATCCACGACCGTCACAATATAGGAAGCAAAATAAATAACTTTCTCCAGTTGCGACACATTCAGATCCAGCATCATGGCCATCTTTGACGGCACGCCACGCAGGAACCAGATGTGCGACACCGGCGTCGCCAAGCGGATATGCCCCATTCGTTCCCGACGTACGCTGGAACGGGTTACTTCCACCCCGCACTTATCACAAACAACCCCTTTGTAGCGAATCCGGCGATATTTACCGCAGTAACACTCCCAATCCTTCGTCGGCCCAAAAATGCGCTCGTCAAATAAGCCGTCTTTCTCGGCTTTCTGTGTTCGATAATTAATTGTTTCCGGTTTCGTCACCTCGCCATGCGACCATTCCAGCATGCGTTCCGGACTGGCCAATTTAAGGCGGATGGCCGTAAAGTTAAGCGAGCGACCAGTATCGTTATAGGCCATATTATCGAATCCGCCCGCGCGCGCTACGCCCGCCGGAGCCCTGGCGTAGGCGGGCTACCCCGACGTGTTCCGTGGGCGTCTCTTCGGGAACTTGTTGACCCACCAGTTCCACGTCGAGCGCTAAGCCTTTTAGTTCCTGCATTAACACATCAAACGAGGCCGGTATTGACGGCGCCGCAATATCCTCACCTTTCACAATCGCCTCATAGGTTTTACTTCGGCCCACCACATCATCCGATTTAATGGTCAACATTTCCTGCAACGTATAGGCTGCGCCATAGGCCTGTAACGCCCACACTTCCATTTCGCCAAAGCGCTGCCCGCCAAACTGCGCTTTCCCGCCGAGCGGCTGCTGCGTCACCAACGAGTACGGCCCGGTTGAACGCATATGAATCTTGTCTTCCACTAAGTGATGCAACTTCAGAATATACATGACGCCGACCGTCACCGCATGATCAAACTGCTGTCCCGATAACCCATCATATAACTCGGCCTTACCATCTTCCGGCAACCCGGCTTTCTTAAGCTGCGTCCGCACTTCTTCTTCCACCGCCCCGGCAAACGGCGGTGTGGCCACATAGACGGCAAGATGCTTGGCTGCCCACCCTAAATGCGTTTCCAGAATCTGACCTAAATTCATACGGCTGGCCACCCCCATAGGGTTTAAGACTATATCAACGGGTGTGCCATCATTGAGATACGGCATATCTTCCACCGGCATAATCCGGGAAATCACCCCTTTGTTGCCGTGCCGCCCAGCCAACTTGTCACCCACCTGCAATTTGCGCAGCTGCGCCACGCTCACTTGCACCTGTTGAATCACTCCACTGGCCAATTTATCACCCTCTTCGCGCGAAAATAGTTTTACATCTGTTACCTTCCCCATTTCCCCATGCTGCAAGTAGAGTGAGGTATCTATCACTTCTTTTGCCTTATCCCCGAAAATGGCGCGCAGCAGCCGCTCTTCGGCCGTCAGATCGGTCTCCCCTTTGTTGGTCACTTTACCCACCAGAATATCGCCGGAGCGCACTTCTGCTCCCACACGAACAATCCCATCGTCACCCAAATTACGCAGTTTTTCTTCCCCGACATTCGGGATATCCCGCGTTACCACTTCCGGCCCCAGCTTGGTGTCACGGACATCAATCGGGAAGTCTTCAATATGAATCGACGTAAACAGATCTTTTTGCACGACTCGTTCCGACAGTACAATGGCGTCTTCAAAATTCCCGCCGTACCACGGGATGAAGGCCACCACTAAATTCTGGCCAAGACTAAGCTCACCCTGTTCGGTGGACGCCCCGTCAGCCAATAAACTTCCCTCTTCCACTGGCTGCCCCAGGCTCACCAACGGATGCTGCGTCATAGCCGTTGACTGATTGCTGCGACGGAAGGTGTACAACCGGTACACATGCTTCTCACCCTTCGGGTCCGTTACCGTAATATGCTTGGCATCAACTTCGGTTACTTCACCAGCTGTTTTCGAAATAATAACTTGCCCAGAATCGGCCGCGGCGCGGGCTTCCACACCGGTGCCGACATACGGTGCCCGCGGTACAATCGAAGACACCGCCTGCCGTTGCATGTTCGAGCCCATCAACGCCCGCTGCGCGTCGTCATGTTCAATGAAAGGAATAAGGTGAGCCGCAATACTAATCGCTTGCTGGCTCGACACGTCCACATGCGTCACCCGCTCCACCGGCACCTCGGCAAAATGGCCTCGTTCGCGCGCTTCTACCCGGTCGTTGGCAAAGTGACTGTCTTTCGTTAATGGCTCGGCGGCATGCGCAATGATCAATTTATCCTCTTCATAAGCATCCAAATATTCCACCTCATCCGTCACCCGACCGGCAACCACTTTCCGATATGGCGTTTCCAAAAAGCCGTAGCCATTCAAACGGGCGTAGCCGGCCATGTGCCCCACCAAACCAATATTCGGCCCTTCCGGTGTCTGAATCGGGCAAATCCGCCCGTAGTGGCTGCGATGCACGTCCCGCACTTCAAAGCCGGCTCGGTTACGATCCAAGCCGCCCGGCCCCATGGCCGAAAGCCGCCGCTTATGCTCCACCTCGGACAGCGGGTTGGTTTGATCCATAAACTGTGACAGCTGCGAACTGGAGAAAAATTCCTTAATGGCCGCAATAATCGGCCGCGCATTGACGAGTTGCGACGGTGTCACCTTGAATATATCCAGGGTACTCATTCGATCCTTGGCAATCCGTTCCATCCGCAGTAACCCCACCCGGAATTTGTTTTGTACCAGCTCACCGATTGATCGCACGCGGCGATTGCCCAGGTGATCAATATCGTCGGCTGGTTCTTGCGTCACATTTAATCGAATAACTTCCCGAATCACCGCTACTAAATCATCAATCGATAGCACTCGGTGTTCCGGATCTTCGGGAATCTGCATCGAGAGACGCTGATTCATCCGATGCCGACCCACCTTACCCAGGTCATACCGATCAGCCCGGAAGAACATGTCATTAATCATCTGCTTGGCGTTATCCACCGTCGCCAAGTCACCCGGCCGCAACCGCTTATACACTTCCTTTAACCCTTCGGCTTGATCTTTGGCCGCATCTTTCTTTAAAGTCTCTTCCACGTATTTAATTTCCGAATCCGTATCGATACCACCGAGACGCGCTTTAATTTCGGCATCAGTTTTCAGCCCTAAGGCCCGCAGTAGACTGGTGACCGCTACTTTACGTTTACGATCAATCCGCACATACAAGGCCCCATCGGGGCTGGTTTCAACTTCCAGCCAGGCACCTCGATTCGGTACAATTTTTGCCCCATACCATGTCCGGCCCTTCTGCGGCGCGGCCACGAAGAAAACACCCGGCGATCGAATAAGCTGTGCCACCACTACCCGCTCGACACCATTCACAATAAAGGTGCCCCGGCCGGTCATCACCGGAAATTCACCTAAATAAATTTCCTGCTCCTTAACCTCGCCCGTCTTTTTATTGATCAGTCGCACCGCCGAACGGATCGGCGCCTCATACGTCGCGTTTCGATCCTTGGCCGTTTCTTCAGTGTGCTTTGGGGTATCTAAGTAATGATCCAAAAAGTGGAGCTCTAAATTGCCGGCGTAATCTTCAATCGGCGAGATCTCCGCAAACAGTTCTCCCAAGCCTTCATTAATAAACCACTGGTACGATTCCAGTTGCGCCTCCAACAACGGCGGAATCTCAATCGCGCTGGCCGCATACGATGAGAAAGTCACGCGCTGTCGCAACTTTCGAAGTGGTGATGCTTTAGGGGTTTTAGGCATTACCTGTGGAAAACTTAAAAGCTAAAAATAAATAGACAGAAAAACGCTCATTATACGCGTTTTTCCACAGATTGACACACTCACGAGCTCGGCTTCGGACAATGAAAAAAAGTGTACCTAAAAACCCCCTAAACTGTCAATAGAACTGGAATTAAGCCCGTTCCTGTAATAACTCCTCGATAATCGTTCGTTCGTGCCAGGGTACAACTCCCGTCTTCAGCGCCATCCCCCGCTCCGCCCCCTTTCCGGTTACTACAATGATATCGCCCGCTTGTGCTTTAGTGATGCAGTATTTCAGTGCTTCTCGACGATCAGCTATTCGTGACCACTTCACCGACGACCCAGCCAGTCCTTTTTCCAAGTCAGAAAAAATTTGCTCCTCCGGTTCATCCCATGGGTCTTCGTTCGTAATTATTAGTTCATCGGCATAACTCGCCGCGGCCGCCGCCATGTCCGGCCGCTTGCCCCGGTCACGTCGGCCAGCCGCACCCAAAATCGCCCAGATTTTGCCCTGAGCCTGTCGAAGGATCGTCACATAACCATACAATCGTTCCAGTGCATCCGGCGTCACCGCATAATCAATCACTACCCGAAAACCCTGCGGCGCTTCAATCCACTCCATGCGCCCCGGCACATGGCCAACTCCCGCTACCCCCCGCTCAATCGCTGATTGTTCTACGCTGACTGCTTGAGCTAATAACCGGGCCGCTAACACATTCTCTTTATTAACTTCACCCGGCAGGGGAGTGCTGACCGCTTTTGCCTGCTGACTAGTAAACCCGAGAAACCGTGTCTCTTTTTTCTCCCCCTTACGAAGGGGGAGTACTCCCGCCGGAGGCGGGAGGGTAGGGGTCTGCTGAAGCTGCAAAGCTACACTCACCCACTCATCATCTCGTTTAAACACTAGTGGTGCGTCAGCCTTCAAGGAATTTAGTATCTTTCCTTTCGCTGCCGCATACCCCGCCA
>CAYJWZ010000041.1:0-7399 GCA_964374055.1 uncultured Candidatus Saccharibacteria bacterium
TATATCTCCAACCCCTCCTCTCGGTCATTCCCCTACAACTGTTGGCCTATCACTTCGCTCGGCTCCGCGGCTGCGACGTCGACCACCCCCGCACCATTGCCAAATCGGTAACCGTTGAGTAGGCTGTCACTACTGTGCTATCCCAAGTTCTTTTCATGGAGGTAACCCGATGAGTACGATTCTCATGGTAGCCAATGCCGGCACGTATCGTAGTGCCTTGTCCGACCCGCCCCCAGGTGTGGCGATCCAGCGAATGTCCATGCATGATTTCTACCGCACTGAAAACCTCGTCCGTAGCCACGACGACGCCTTATGGAAACAATTTCACACCCATGGCTCCTACGCTCATCTGACGCAGAAAACCGACTACATCTTCGTTGCCCGGGATGAACTTGGGCGGTACATCGGCTCGGCCATGATCATCGAGCTTGATAAGGAACGATGGTCAGCCGAGTACGTCATCACCGCTCCCGGCGAAGAAAATCGTGGCGTCGCCTCCGCCGTCCTGGGCCAGATCATGTGTGACGCTCATGAGCGTGGCGTCAAATGGATCATGCTGAAATGTGAGGACAATGAAAAATTGCCCCGCCTCTATAGCAACTTCGGCTTCGTGAAGGTCGAAGTTTAACACTCTAGTCCCGGTTCGGAATCCGAACTGGGTATTTTTTTGCCTAAGCTTTTCGAATCCGTTCAATCAGTTCCGTTGTTGCCAACCCCGGCCGCCGCTGAACCGTATAACCAGCCGCTCCAACCACTTGCATCACCGGCCACTCTATCCATGTCTCCGGCGCGCCATATTCCGATCCATTAGCGTGCAAGGCCGGCTTCACGGCTTCCAGTAACGTTTTCGGCACCCCGCCGTTATACGGCGCATCAATAATCACCACGTAATCCACACAGGCCAGTGCCGCCAACATGGCTGCTCGCCCCTGCTCCGGCACATACGGCCGTCCCTCACCTTTTCCCTCTTTCACTGACACATCCGAATTAATCCCGACAATCAGAAGATCGCCCTGCTGTTTGGATTCTTCCAGTAAATCCAAGTGTCCGGCATGCAATAAATCAAACGTCCCGTTCACCGTAATAACTTTTTTGCCACTTTTTTTTGCTTCTTCCGATTTCTTCCCCGCTTCTTCAAGCGAAATAATTTTCTCCACCCGCCAATGATGTTGCATAAACAAAGCATACTCACTATTGACAAAACAGCAAGTTTAACTATTTTGTCGAGTTGCTGTTGACAAATCAGCGAATCTGCGCACTACTAAGCGTAGTTCCTTGCATTCCCCATGTTGGAGGGTTCAACCCATGGCAACTGAATCGCGCAGCCCCTACCAGAACCAGGTGTTAGGCCGAGCTATTGAGAGCCGGTACCATACAGTGTATCGTTTCTGCAAAGCCGAGAATCTGGACCTGGTGTCGGTAACCAGCTTACTGTGTGGCACAATGCTGCCGGTCAACGGCAACCGGAAATTCACCCTGCTGGCCAAGAAGCTCATGGAAATATTCCAGATCCCCTCTCATGAGCTCTTCCCGGCCGAGTTCTACTGCGATGCTGAAATAGCCGATGAGACCATGCCGTCTGCTCAATCGGATGACGAGGCCGATAGCAATCCACTACTACAGATTATCGGCAGTCTCCACCCCTTCAAGCGGGAGGAAGTGTTTACCCGGGCAGCGCTTACCTTCTTCGAACGCGAAGTGGTTTGCCGCCGGCACAATCTGGACGAAGATTTTCCTGGGTACCATACGTATCAGGCAATCTCCCGCTCGTTACGTCAGGTCAAATCGACGGCTGAACTCAAACATCTGGAAGCAGCGGCCGTCCGAAAACTCCGGAAAGCCCTGCGGGCTTTGCCCAACAACTTCTTCTGACACCCACGTCAACCGGCGTGGGTGATTTTTTGGGCAAAGTCGGCCAGTGAATCGACAATCAGATCCGGTTTTATGTCAGCAAGGTCGGCCTCCGTCCAATATTCACTGCGAATCAAGGCTGTCTTCGTTCCAACAGCTTTACCAAACCCCACATCTTTATCTTTATCACCAATTGTCCAGCTGGCCGCATAATCAATTGGCCCGATTTTGGCTTCGATCTGGCGAGCCATGCCAATCTTCGGCTTGCGACAATCACATTCCGCATCTTTGCGGTGCGGACAAAAGGCGATTGCTGCCAACCGAACTCCGACTTTTTCCAGCTCCGATCGCATATATTCGTTCAGCCGATGCATATCTTCCAGTGTGTAAAAACCATGCCCGATACTCGTCTGGTTCGTGATTACAGTCAATACATATCCAGCCGACTGCAACTGCTGCAATGCTTTTTTCGCCCCCGATGTCCACTCCCAGCGTTCAACCAAATAAACATATTCACGATCAACATTGATCGTTCCGTCGCGATCCAGGAAAACTACGCGCTGGGGTGCTGCGCCGGCCGAAGCCTTGGCGAAGGCTGGAGGTGCTTCACTCATGCTCATGACAAATCATGTCGCGCAACTCATCCGCTTTAACACCCACACTGCCCACATGGCTCACCGCCACTGCCCCAGCCGCATTGGCTAACGTTGCCGCCTCCGCAAATGTCGCACCGGCCAGACGAGCTAACAACAGTACCGTGATCGCCGTATCCCCCGCGCCGGAAACATCAAACACTTCTTTCCGATGCTCTTGCGGTATGTGCTCTCCGCTTCCTTTCTTTTCCCAGACATACATGCCATCCGCCCCGAGTGTCACACAGGTTGTGGTATCCAGCGTCTCACCAATCCATTGGGCCAAGGCATCAGTTGCTAACTCCTTTTTCCCATGCAGCGCCGCAAACTCGCGCGCTTCTTTCAAGTTAGGCGAAACGAGCGTTGCCCCTTTCACAAAATTGAGCCGCGTCGGCTTGGCGTCCCCGGCCACGGGAATGTTCTGATCACTTGCTAACTGAACAATCATTTTGCCAACTCGCTCGGTAATAACCCCTTTAGCATAATCAGAAATAATAATCCCGTCCACGCCATCCAGAATAAGGCGGCGCGCGACGGCGACAATTTCATCTTCCACGCTATGCGCCACATCTTCCCGCACTTCATGATCAACCCGTAGCAAAGGCTGCGTAGTTGTCAGAAATCGCGTCTTCCGAGCCGTTGGCCGCCCGCTATTCGTAATGAACCGCGCATCGTACCCCTCCTGCTTCGCCACCGTCTTGAGCTCTTCCGCCGTTTGATCTTGGCCCACCACCCCGACCGTTACTGCCCAAGCCCCTAAGGCCGCCACGTTCTTGGCCACGTTACCCGCGCCCCCTGAACGACTCTCGGTTTTTTCCACATCGAGCAACGGTACCGACGCCTCCGGGTTCACCCGTTCAGTTTTTCCCTCGACATAGTGATCCAGCATCACATCACCCACCACCAGAATCTGTTTACCCTGCCAAGCGTTAATAAGTTCCTGGGCTCGTTCGCAGGAAAGTTGGTGGGTCATAGCTTCATGGCCTTGGCCTTCGTAGCCTTTGGCGAAGAAGGCTCGAACAGTTCACAGATCAGATGAATCGCGTGTAAGTGTAGTTCCTGGATCCGGGCCGTCGATTCGGCTGGCGATTCAATCACATGGTCAGCTATCTCCCGCAACTTACCCTTCGCCGCCGTAAAGCCAATAACCACCATACCCAAATCCTTTGCCAGTTCGGCAGCCTTTAAAATATTCGGTGAGTTGCCTGACGTCGAAAGGCCAATAAACACATCACCCTCTTTTCCGAGCGCTTCCAATTGTCGGCTAAACACAAACTCATACCCAAAATCATTGGCAATACAAGTAATCGCCGCGCTATCGGCGGTGAGCGCCACTACCGGGTATGGCTGACGATTACTTTTATACCGCCCCAACATTTCGTCCGACAAATGTTGTGCCTGCGCCGCTGAACCGCCGTTACCCGCCACGTACACCACATGTCCACGATCAAATGCCTCTTTAAGCCCTTTATAAACCGTCTGCACTTGCTCGTGAAAACTCTTGAGATCACTAAGCGCCTTTTTTAATTCATCGGACTGCTTTTCAAGTATGGCCTTCATAAGACCTCTTTATAATATATTAACCCCCTCTCCTCAAGTGAGGAGAGGGATGGCCTGCCTGCCGGACAGGCAGGGGTGAGGTGAGATACTCCCACAACGCCTCTTGCCAGCTACGCATTTTCGGTCCCTTAGCATTGAGTAATACGCTCCAGGCTGGCCGCTTGGCGGGGCGCAGAAATTCAGCACTACTCACTGGCTTAACTGTTACCTGCATACCAGTCGTCGCAAAAATTTCTTTGGCAAAATCAAACCATGTGGCCGCACCGTCATTCGTGGCATGGTAAATTCCCGGCGCAAAATTCTTATCGAGCAGTTCTCGAGTATAGTGCGCCAAGTCCTGGGTATACGTCGGCGAACCATGCTGATCATTCACCACGCTCACCGCGCCCCGCGGCCCCGCCGCCGGCCGGGTTTTACGGGGTTCTTTCCCCAGTTTTAGCATCGTATCTACAAAATTTTTCCCGCCCGCCCCGTACAACCAGGCCGTGCGGATCAAATAATACTGGCAGCCGCTTTCCTGCAACGCCCGCTCGCCCGCTAACTTTGATTCACCGTATACATTCACCGCCGGCCCGGGAATATCATCCTCCTTATACCCAGCTTCGCGATCCCCGGGAAATATATAATCCGTACTATAGTGCACCATCGTCGCACCCAACTCTTTCGCCACTGCTGCCAAATTTTTGACACCGTCAGCATTTACAGTAAAAGCCGCCGTTCGATCTTTTTCCGCTCCATCCACGTTGGTATAGGCAGCAGCGTTGATGATAACCTCGGGGCGAAGCGCGGAAATTTTTTCCTGCACCACCGCCGCATTCGTTATATCCAACTCCGCCCGATCCCACGCTGTTAGCTCATAGCTTTTCAAAACTTCCCGCAGCGCCTGGCCCAACATTCCCTGCGCCCCGACAATCAGAATTTTTTTCACCACGTCGCCGGTGATGTTTTAAGCCAGTCAATCAAACGCTTCGCTCCCTCGGCGACCGAAACATTCGGCGCGTAGTTGAGCAGCTTCCGCGCCTTACTAATATCAGCGTAGGTAATCTGCATCTCCCCCGGCGGCGCTTCTCTTTCTTCAACAATGGCTTTCTTCCCAACCGCCGCTTCAAAAGCTGCAATCAATCCTTGCAAACTAACCGGCTCTCCTCGCCCTAAGTTAATAATCTCAAACGGAAAGGGGTGATCTATCGCCGCCACAATCCCGGCTACCGTATCATCAACATAGGTAAAATCCCGCTGCCGCTCTGCCTTTGTCACCTGAATCGGTTTACCTTCCACAATCCCGCGCGCAAAGGTCAGCGGCGCCATATCCGGCCGGCCCCATGGCCCGTAAACCGTAAAGAATCGCAAAACAGTCACCGGCAAGCCGGTATCCCCATGCCATTGTTTGCACAGCCACTCTGCTTTTAATTTACTTTGCCCATACGGCGAAGGTGGTGTCCTCAAAACCTGATCTTCCCGAAACGGTGTTTGTTTGTCGTCATACACCGATGAACTGCCCGCAAAAATCAACTGATTAACGGCTGTTTCGCTGGCTACCCGCAAAATATTTTCCGTGCCCTGCACATTCACCTGTTCATACTGCTCCGGAATCTCATAACTTTTACTGACATTAGGTAGCGCCGCCAAATGCACCACGGAATCAAAATGGCTGTCATGAAACAGTTGGTTGAGTAATTCGGCATCAAGCATTGAACCCTCGATCAAGTTAGCTCCCTGGCCCAGCACCGCCCAGCGTTGTCTTTTAAACGCCGCCGGGTAAATTACTTCGTTAAAATCATCCAGCGCCACTACATGGTCGCCCCGCGCCGTGAGCGCCTTTGTTAGATGGGCTCCAATAAAACCAGCCCCACCCATGATCAAAATGTTAGCCATGATAGCTGAAAGAATTGTTCGCCTTATCGAGTGTCGGGCACTGCTCATCCCGCTCATTCAAAATTCCTATCGCCAGCGGCCACGCGATACCGAGCGCCGGATCATTCCAGAGAATACCGGCCTCACTTTCCGGTGCATATAACGCACCAAATATAAAGTAGATCACGTCCGCCGATCCACTGACTACTTGAAAACCATGGGCAAATCCCGGCGGAATATACAGTGCGTTCCGTTGCTCTCCCGTCAGTGTTTTTCCCACCCATTTTCCATAGGTCGGCGACCCCTTCCTGACATCAACCGCCACATCAAAAACTTCGCCCGCTGAACAAAACACCGCCTTGCCCTGCGCGTGCGGTTCGTTTTGGTAATGTAATGCCCGCACCACCCCGCGTGCACTGCGCGCCTGATTCACTTGCACAAAGGGCAAGTCAATGCCCGCCGTCGCAAAGTCGGTCTGTTTATACAGCTCGGCAAAACTGCCCCGCTTATCGGTGAATACTTTCGGCTCTACATAGAGCACATCCGGCAACTCTGTTTTCTGAAACTCGAATGGCATAACTATTAATGAAGTAACAATAACATACTTGACAAGAAACCAACTTTAGGACAAGCTTTATCCAGCGTCAAATTTGGATCGTTCTTGCCCAACACAACTCAGGAGACCAACATGGTCAACTTTAAGCTAGCGCTCGTTCTGGCGTTCGCACTGCAACAAGCCCAAACTCAGTCGGTCCAGGCAGGCGACGTCAAGGTCGTCATCCCAAACAGTGACACCAGCTCAAGCGGCGTACAAGGCGCTCCGAAACCAAAAAAACAGAACAAGGAAAAGTTCATTGCAGACCACGACAACGAATACAACGACCAATCCTCAAATACCAATGCAGGTGATCCCGATGATCCCAACGCCAAACCCCTAACGCAACGAGAAGTTGAAGCTCTGTACCGCAGCGAAATACAAGATCTCCAGAATAGGCTCCAGTCGAAAGAGGAACAGATCAGAAAACTTGAAGCCACGCTGGCCGAGCGAGAGGAAGAACTAAAAATGAGAACAAAAAACACTTCGCTGGATTTCGTTCTCAGATTTGTGATGTGGACTGTCGGAGGTTTTGCAATCGGAAGTGGCATCACAGGATTGTGGTTTAGGAAAATGTTAAAACCACCGCCGCCCACTATGCCCCCAGTCTTGATGATCGTGGCGGGAATATTATTCGTTGCCCTTTCTTCTCTACTGTGATCGCTCACCCCTTCCGTTCACGCGGAAGGGGCTTTTTTTACGCTTATAACCCCAGATTCCACCCGGCGGGTGGAATCTGGGGTTTCTTACTTTTCCTGCTGCTTCAGGAGAAAATCGTCTAACCACTGCCGCGCTTCATCCGGCGAAAGCACGCCTTCTTCTGTTTTTCCCCTCTCCTTAATAAGGAGAGGGTGGGGTGCTGCGCCGGCCGAAGCCCTGCCTACCGGCCAGGCAGGCTTGGCGAAGG
>CAYJWZ010000042.1:0-6957 GCA_964374055.1 uncultured Candidatus Saccharibacteria bacterium
CGAATCCCGGCACGTCCCAGCACCTGCTTAAGAGTGATAAGATCGGTTAATACGGGCCGCAGCACTTTCTTATCCTAGTCTTTTTTCCACATCTTCTCCACGTGTGCCGGTTGTAACCACACGCCCCCTCCGTTCGACAGATTATGAGCTTCGGATTTCCGTAGCCTTTTTAAGAAAAATGTCAAGGTTGACTGACACAATGTCATGACTACACTCAAGTCCTATTGCTGTGCCTTTACCCTGAGCCTAGTCGAAGGGCGCAGCACCACAGAAAATAAACGCACTCAAACAAACACGAAAATAAACCGAAGCCCGGCGAATGCTGGGGGTTTTAGCCTTTAAGGCAATCGTTATTCTTACTTTCAAGAAGCCGCTCAACAAGCGCTATGCCATCCACGGCTCTTTGCTTGGCCTGCTAACACTGGCGGCCTTGCAGGGCAAAGCGGCTACCGGCGCTAACCCAAACTCCCGGCTTTACGAGTTGGCTTCTGGTGATGAAGTTATCGAAGGGCCCCTGGATCCCGCTGCCTACGCTCAAGGCACAAACAACGGCTCGACCCGCCTGGCAGCGATCGGCGGCGACTCCATTGATTTTATTACGGTGGACAGTCCCGAATTTACCGCTACTACCATCTTAGGCGGCAGTAGTGTTGTTGGCTTCAGTAACCCCGAAGGCGGCCAGCCAGTTGAAATTCAGCGCCTAACCCCCGATAACTCCCCCGTCCACCAAACCATCGTCTATACTGTGGAAGATGGTGATACCGTCGGCACCATTGCCGACAAGTTTAACCTCAAAATATCTACTCTGCAGGCCACCAACGGGCTAAGCGAACGAGAACTAATTCATGCTGGTGACCAGCTGACTATTCTGCCGACTGATGGTGTCCTCCATACGGTGAAATCCGGCGAAACCGTTTCCTCCGTTAGTGCTCGCTATGACATCGCCGCCGGCGAAATTATCGCCTACAACAACCTTGGGCCGGATGCCGGCATCAACATTGGCCAGAAGCTGATTGTCCCGGGAGCGATCGCTGTTCCGGCTGCCACTGCCTTAGCTCACCACGATGAAGAGACGGAGCCCGATACTGCCCCCACCCAGGCTCCCGCCAATCTCCCCGCCATCGCCAAGGGCTTCCTCTGGCCCACCACTACCAGAAATATTTCCCAGTACTTTAAGTGGGGTCATACGGGCATCGATATCGATAACCGTGCCCGCCCGCCTGTCTACGCGGCCAAGGCCGGAAAAGTTATCACCGCCCGCCGCCTTGGTGGCTATGGCAACCTGATTGTCATCAGTCACGGTGGCTCCACCGAAACCTACTACGGTCACTTGAATAAGTTCTACGTCTCGGCCGGCGAAAACGTCACCCAGGGGCAAGCCATCGGTCAGATGGGTTCCACCGGCCGCTCCACCGGCCCGCACGTGCACTTCGAAATCCGCATCGCCGGCCGCCCCGCCAATCCATTAGGGTACTTCTAAAGTTCTCTCCCCCTGCCTGAGGGGGAGATCAAGAGGGGGTGGGAGGAAGTTCTGTTATACTTTCCCCATGCGTCTCTCCCTCTCCCGCTTTTTCTTACGCACCGGACTCGGCCTTGTCTTTCTCTGGATCGGGCTCGATATTTTCCGCCACCCTGACGCCTGGATCGGCTTTGCTCCCGCCCAAGGCGCGCTCGGGTTAGATCGTCTCGCGCTTTTAAAAGCCGGTGGCGTCTTTGATATGGCGGTCGGTGTCTCGTTGCTATTAGGTACCTTCCCGCGCGCTACCGCGCTCTTAGCCGCACTCCACTTGGCTGGCGTTATCATCACTCAAGGCATCAACGCTGTCCTGATTCGCGATGTTGGCCTGCTCGGTGCCGCTCTCAGCCTCTTTTTCTGGAAAAATAAACGCGGCTATCACCGCCGTGGGCTGCTTGGCCGCCTCTTCCGTCGACGACCAGCTCCGCCGGAAAACGTGTAGTGACAAGGTATTGACATTAACACCACAGCTTGCTATCCTACCGCTATGTCTACCATTCAAGTCAGAATTGACGCTAAAACCAAACAAGCCGCTAAAAAGGTGCTGGATGCCTTGGGGATTGATATGAGTACGGCTATAAAAGCTTACTTTAAGCAGATTTCCCTCCACCGCGGCCTCCCCTTCCGCTTAGTAACCGAGAACGGGCTTACCCCGGCCGAAGAGCGCGCTATCGTAAAAGCCGCCAAGGAAGCCAAAAAGGGTAAAAATGTGACAAAGTATATGTCTGCCGACGAGGCAATCAAATATCTGGATACCCTTTAGGTGGTATGCAAATTTACTTACATAAACGTTTTAGTAAGGAATTTGCCCATCTCACCCCAAAGATCAAACAAAAAACCAAAACAGCAATAAAGCAGTTTGAGCAAAATCCCCACTATCCTCCCCTCCGCCATCATGCGCTGAGTGGCCGTTTAGTTGGTCAACGAGCTTTTTCTGTTACTAGCAATGTTCGCATAATCTTCATTGCCGACCGCGAATACCAGCACGTGACTCTCTTCCGCATCGGCACCCATAACCACGTGTACTAACCAATAGTAGCCCATCCTTCGCTCTTTCGAGCTTCGGAGGGCACTTCTTCTATTTATTTTAAATCATGCAAGCTGCCACCCAAAAAAAGTGCTTGCACTTCGTAGCTCTGTTAGGAGCGAAGAAGTGAGCGGGTGAGGGGAGTCGAACCCCTATCTCCTGCTTGGAAGGCAGGTGTAAAAGCCGTTATACGACACCCGCAGTAAAATCAGTTTGACAAAAAAATCAGCTACGTAAAGGTCAGACCAGCGTCGTGGCTGCCGGATTTGCTTTGAGTCGTGCTTCCGGAATTAGCTGGCCATCATCAGAGACACCATACTTCCCAGCTTCAATGCGAGCCAGGGCCGCTTCTACTTCCGCCAGGCGTTGCTCGGTGGCCTTAGTCACTGCCGCCGCGGCCACGTAGTCCGCTACCTCGGTGGCATTGTCTTCTTCGCTTCGGCCATAGTCCGGCATACGCGCCACATAGCCCTCTTCGGCTGATGGTTCAGCCAGAGTTCCCAGCTCCTTTTTGAGCAGTGCTTGCTCCGCCAAAAGCCGCTCTTTCATCTTAGTGGTAAATTCTGGTGAATGTTCAGGCATTAAATAAGTATAGGATACATCACCTCTCCCTGCCTACCGGACAGGCAGGTTTAGCAAGGGGAAGTCGCCACCCCACTTCGCCAAGGCTGCGCGGGGTTGCCTCGCTCCGCGAGGCACAAAACAAAGCCCATCGGGGCCACAATAAATTAATAAAGGGGCTGATGGGCCTTTGAGCCCACCTAACACGTAATTCAATCGCCGTTGTATACTTTCGTTGTTCAAACCAGAGCACGCAGCGGCGACGAATTACAGTTGTCGTCAGGCAGACCAATCATTTGTTACTTTACTGCTAGTAACAAACGTAACCTCCGACTGCAATTGCGGGTTTTATACCGCTAAAGGTGCAAATGTACAAACCTGTTTAAGCTTTTTTGTTTTTATATTTGCGGGCGGCAGTTCGCCAACGTCCTCGCAGTTATGGAGGGTAACCTCCCTCTTACAAAGAAGATGGGAAGTACGATTAGGGAGTATAGGGGGAAATACTCCCTAAGCGCACCTCCCGTCAGAGCTATTCTTAAGGAGGAGAAGTGAGTTGTCCAAGGTGCATAGCTAGGGCGGTCTAAACTGTTGAGAATTTAGACCGCGCTTGTTTGTGTGAGTGCTGCTTTTCGTTTAAAGAGATGTCTCTTTAGGAACGTAAGGGAAGTATAGCATTATTTTGACTCCCGGTCAAAGAGGTCGTACCCAATTTATGCACACATCTATTACCCAACCACTTTTTGTTGTTTTTTGTGCTGCTCTTGCCACCGTGCTAGCTGTTCCTCCCCCAAAAATTCCTGGACTACCCGCAGGAGGTCTTCTTGTCGGCCAATTTTAATGGTCGCCGGCGGTAAGGTTGCCAAAACTGCGGCTCGATAACTGGCCTGCAAAAAACGCGGGTCGAGCAACACCACCACTCCCCGATCGGTCTCGATTCGCAGCAGCCGACCAACCCCCTGTCGCAGGCGAAGTAACATCTGGGGCAAGCTGGTACTGACGAACGTATCATAACCACTACCGCTAGCTAGGTTTACGGGGTCATCCGGCGGCGGAAAAGGTAGGCGGGGAATTACTAAAGCCGACACCGTTTCTCCCGGGAGATCTAAACCCTCCCAGAAGCTTGCCGTTCCGAGGAGCACAGTGTTATGGTTCTGCTTAAAGCGCTCCACAATATTTCGCCGACCACCGGTCATGCCTTGTGCTAAGAGCTTAAGATTAGCTTTGTAAAGCGAAGAACTGAGCATTCGATACAGGGTACCCAAAGCCTTATGTGAGGTTAGTAATACCAAAGTATGACCAGCCAGGAGGCGTGCTAGTTGCTCTACAACCCCAGCCGCGTAAGTGTCGAATTGTTGATCAACCGGGTTCGGGCCATTTTCGACAATATAAATCAGCATAGTATCTCGATACTTAAACGGCGAAAGAGCCGTAAATTCAACTGGGTCAGTGATGCCTAGAATTTCCTTTATATAGTCAAAGGTACCACCAGTTGTCAGTGTGGCTGAAGTCAAAAGCACTCCTTGCTTCTCAGAGAAAAGTGGCTTCAGTTGTGCCCGAACATCCCGTGCTACATCACACAGTTCAACTATTGGTTCTTTGGTTGCATAGTCTTCTTTGAACTCGAGCCATTGTAAGCGCTCATTGCTCCCACTAACAAAAAATTGCCACTGCTCTAAAAAGGTTTCGGCTTGTTGCTCCGCTTCCTGCCATACCACCCGCTCATCCCGGGTGAGCTTAAGCTGAACTCCTCGCCCCAAACCCACTAACAATTGCACCCGTGCCGCAAAATCGCTCGCTAGTCGCTGAGTTCGCTGCCATCCACTACCCCGTCGTTCGGTAGCCGTCAGTACTAATCGGTTACTTCGCGCTGGAGCTGGTAGCCTAGTCAACTCCTTGAGAATTGCCTGCCAAGCCACCAGCGCCTCATGCGAGCCTCGCGTCAGTTGCGAGCGCAGTTCCTTTCCGGCCGCCGTCTGAACTGCCCGCACCAGACTTGTCAACACTTCTTTTAAGCTTTCTTCACTGAAATCACGGCGGGAAGCTGACCGAGCCGCTTCCGCTAAGTGGTGCGCCTCATCAATGATGATGTTTTTTACTATGTTTCTACGCTCTTCCCCGCTATTTTGCACCAATAAAGCGTGGTTAATAACCACAAAATCGGCTTCTTGAGCGCGCTGGCGCGCCATGTGGTACACGCAGGTACTACGACTGCACGTTTTCCGGCAACGTAAGGCATCAGCATGCAGGCGCTGTAACAATCCAAAGCCTGCCTGGTGGGAAAAGTTAAGCCGCCCTAAATCACCGCTGCCGCCGTCATCCAGCCAGCGGACTATTTTAAGCAACTGCCAGGCCTCTGATGGAGTAAACCGCCCCTCGGCTAGTACCCCAGCCAAGCGCCGACTACACACATAGTTATTCCTCCCTTTTAAGGCCGCCAAAGATCGCAACTGGCCTGTTGCCTTAAGCAACCGCGGCAGATCCGTCAGCAGCAACTGATCCTGTAGATAACGGGTCCGGGTGGAAATAATAACCTGTTTACCCGGCCCTTCCTGAAGCCACTGTAGACTGGCCACCAAATAGGCAAATGTTTTACCCAGCCCTGTGCCGGCCTCTATTAACCCCACTTTTTTATCGTTAAATAACTGGTAAGTTGCTTCAGCCATCTTGAGCTGTCCGGCCCGAAAAGAAAAACCGGGCATTTTCTTTGTTAAAAGGCCGTTTTTACCTAATAAACCTTCAATGGATGGCAACTCGGCCGACTTGTCCGCCGTAGCCCCGGCCTGTCCGGCAGGCAGGTTGGCGAAGGCGGAAGCCTTGAGAGAAGGCTGGAAACTAAACAACGACATGTAGTGCCCTTGACCAGCTTTTTCTAAAATGCCCTGCACCACTGCCTCTTGGGCTGAAGAAAGCCTAAGTTCCGCCCGAATCCGCTGTAATAACGCCCAGCTCATACGCACATCGCCGGCCGCTCGGTGTTCTTCGCCGCGCGGCAATTCCAGCTGCCGTGCTAACATCCCCAGGTTATAACTTGGCGCCTCTGGCCACGTGACACTGGCCAATGGAAACGTATCCCACACCCGATTACTAATTTTTAAACCATGATGAGCCAACCACCCCACATCAAACAGCGCATTATGGGCAAAAACGATATCCGTTCCAATAAAATCTTTGAGCTGCTCCCGAATTTCCCCAAAAAAAGGCTTTCCAGACAACATGACATCCGTCATACCTGTCAGTTGTCGGATTGTTTCGGTCAGTGGCGCTGACGCCCGGCATAGCTGCACCAAGCGGGCCATTTCATGACCCGTCTCCCAGTAATACCGGATCGCCGCCACCTCAATAATTACGCCAGCTGAAGGGTCCAGCGCCGTTGTCTCTAAGTCAAGCCCAATTACCGTTTTGATTGCCATAATAATCGCACCAGTGTCTCACCGCCACCCATCATGACCGTCGCTGCCTGGAGTTTTTTTTGCGCGAGGGCTGGCAGGAAATTTTTACCCAGTATAATCTCGACGGCCGTCGGGGGTGGTAGAGTCACTAGTAAATCTTCGGCTGAAGTGAATAAGCTATAATCCTTACCACACAGCCAAAAATGTCTTTCCTGAACCATCGCTTCTGAACAATTCGAGTGTACAATACTCGGCGTAAAGACGGCTTGTCGCGGCCCGGGTACGTATTCTACTCCAAAGGTTCCATCAGGTAAACGAAACGACCGTTTTTGAATCCGCCACTGCCGCTCTTCTTCTTCCACCCAGCGCCTTACGGCTGCCCGCCACCGCTCATTTTCATCAAAGACCGCCAGTCGAGCCCCCTGCCGCCGAAGCGTCAGCTGTAAGCGCTGATAGTGATTGAG
>CAYJWZ010000043.1:0-6497 GCA_964374055.1 uncultured Candidatus Saccharibacteria bacterium
GGAGGAGGATAACACGGGTGCTCACTTTCTTACCAGACGTTAGAATGAATTTAATGAAGAATTCTTCTCCAGCCCGAACTACCTACGACACTACGCCAGCTACCCATGGCGACCTTGATATCTGGGGTGGGCGAATTATGGAGGTGATTGATGAGAAGGCTGAAGAGGTTAAAACGGAGCTCCGGGCAGAAATTAAGCAGTCTACTAAGGAGTTACGAACCGAGTTTAGTAGACGGATGGATAAGCAGGATGAACGACTAGACAATATTGAGGAACAGCTTAGTCAGGTGAAGGATACAGTGACTGATAATACCTTACTTCTAAAAGCGATCGATAAGAAGCTGTCAAAAGGGTAGCCCAGCTCTTGTCAAAGGGAGCTAGCTATCGTATAGTGGCTCAATCAACTATGGCGCGCATGTGCACAATTTGCGGGAAGACGAAGCGAATGGGCAACATTCGTAAGTTGCTGCGTGGCCATTATAATGTAACTGGGCGACGATCGTTTGAGCCTAACTTGCAATGGACGCGCCTGCCTGGCCAGCAGGCAGGCGTGATGGGCCAGCGCGTCTTGGCCTGTGTGCGTTGCATTCGATCACAGCACAAAGTCGCTCGTCCAAAGGTTTGAAGTGAACGGGGTGTGGGGTAGAGGTAGCCCGCAAGGCTGGGGGTCTTGTAGCCCGGGTTCGATTCCCGGCACCCCGACTAGTGGTATAGTGGATGGCTATGCCAAAAATCAATGATCTAAACCTGAAGCGGTGGAAGGACTACCAAGATCTATGGACAGATAGTCTGTGGTTGATTGATGAGCGGGGCCGGGAGGCGGGACATAGCGGGGAATATCATGGCAACTTTGTGCCGCAGATTCCGCATCAGCTGATGCGACGGTTTACTAAAAAAGGCGAAGTCGTGCTGGATGTTTTCTTAGGCAGCGGCACGACGTTACTAGAAGCTGATCGACTGGGCCGAAAAAGTATTGGGGTGGAATTGCTGCCGTGGCTGGCCAAGCAAACACAAAAAAGAACGCGGGGGATAGTGGTGGCGGGGGATAGTGCCAAGTCGAAAACACGGCAGGCGGTGGATGATGCTTTAAAGAAGATCAAAAATAAATCAGTTCAGTTGCTGGTGATGCATCCGCCGTACCATGACATTATTAAATTTAGTAATCGTAAAGATGATTTAAGTAATGCCACGTCGGTTGAGCAATTTGTCCGGCAATTTGGTGCGGTGCTGGATAATTGGCTGGATTTATTAGAGCGACATCATTATGTGGCGGTGGTGATTGGCGATAAATACACCAAGTCTGAATGGGTGCCGCTCGGGTTTTATGTCATGCAGGAAGTTTTGAAGCGGAAAGAGATGCGGTTGAAGAGCGTGGTTGTCAAAAACATGGCCGGTAACCGGGCCAAACGTAATTTAGAAAAGTTGTGGCGGTATCGGGCGCTCAAAGGGGGATTTTACGTGTTTAAGCACGAATATATTCTGTTGTTTCAGAAAACTTGATACACTTTACGTATGATGTTTCAAGTACTCATGTTTGACAGTGGGTTGAATCAGGGACTGGCGCTGCTGCTGGCCTTTGCGGTGGCGGTGATTTTGCATGAAGTAGCCCATGGGATAGTAGCGCTGCGCTTGGGGGACCCGACAGCCTATTACGCCGGGCGGCTCACCTTGAACCCGATTAAACATATAGATATGTGGGGAACGATCATTGTTCCCCTGCTCCTGTTCGTCTCCGGCACGGGCATGATCTTCGGCTGGGCGAAGCCCGTACCCGTGAACTATTACAACTTGCGCGGTGGGCGTTGGGGGCCGGTCTGGGTGGCGCTGGCCGGGCCGGCGACTAACTTTGTGGTGTTGGTACTGGCGGCGTTGTTGGCCCGGCTCTCCCCCGCCGGGACACAGCTACCGGCTTTCTTTATCACTATTGCTATGATCAATGGCGTTTTGATGTTGTTTAACCTTATTCCCGTGCCGCCGCTGGATGGCTCTAAAATTCTCTATCTCTTTCTGGAGGGCCGGCCGGATATTATTCAGTGGCTGGAACGGTTTGGCTTCTTTATTCTATTGGCGATCTTGCTGGTTGGCGGTGGTTTGCTGGGCCGCTTTGTGTTTGGGCCGGCCCTACAGCTAACGAGCTTAGCCTCCGGGTACAGTTTGTTTGACATTCTGGGCCTGTTACGTTAACTTCTGTAAATTGTTATGCCGACGATAAACCAGTTGGTTCGCAACGGCCGAACTCGCCGGGCGCGGAAATCCAAGGCGCCAGCGTTGCTGCGGGATTTTAACGTGCTGCAAAATCGTTCGCGGTGGCCAAAAAAAGGTTCGCCATTTAAGCGCGGAGTGTGTTTGCAGGTGAAGACCATGACGCCGAAGAAGCCGAACTCGGCCTTGCGGAAAGTAGCCCGGGTGCGACTGTCTAACGGTCAGGAAGTGACAGCCTTTATTCCCGGCGAAGGGCACAATTTGCAGGAACATTCGATTGTGGTGATCCGCGGGGGTCGGCGGAAAGATTTGCCGGGGGTGCGGTATCAAGTGGTGCGTGGGGTGCTGGATGCTGTTGGGGTAGAGGCCCGGCGCCGTGGGCGGAGCCGGTATGGGGCGAAGCGCCCGAAGAAGAGTGAATAATTCTAGATTTATGTTTTTAAGTAGTTTTTTACCGGATAATACCTCACCCCATCCCTAATGTAGTATGCCACGAAAGAAACGAGTCTATAAGAATAAGCGATTTTTAAAGCCTGATCCAAAGTTCGGGAGCTTGGCGCTGGCTAAGTTTATCAACCATGTGATGGAACGAGGCAAGAAAAGTGTGGCCGAACGTTTGGTGTATCAGGCATTAGACATGGTATCGTCGGAAACCAAGAATGACCCGATGGAAGTGTTTACGGGGGCCTTACAAAATGTAGCGCCGGTGTTGGAAGTAAAGGCTAAGCGGATTGGTGGAGCTAATTACCAGATTGCGATGGAAGTGCGGCCGGAGCGACGCGATGCCTTGGCCATGCGCTGGATTCGTGATGCGGCGCGGTCTAAGAAGGGTGCGCCATTTGCCGAGAAGTTAGCGGGTGAACTTTTGGCGGCTTCTAAGAAAGAGGGGGCAGCCATGAAAAAGCGGGAAGATGTGCACCGAATGGCTGAAGCCAACCGGGCATTCTCGCATTTCGCGAACTAAGCTATGGCCGGCGAGTTGGACAGGAAAGTCCCGATTGATCGAGTACGTAACTTCGGGATCATTGCTCATATTGATGCTGGGAAAACGACCGTTTCCGAGCGCATTTTGTTTTATACTGGTTTGAAGCACAAACTTGGTGAGGTGCATGAGGGGGAAGCGACAATGGACTGGATGGAGCAGGAACGTGAGCGGGGGATTACGATTACCTCGGCCACAACCACTTGTTTCTGGAAGGAGCATCGCTTGAATTTGATTGATACTCCCGGGCACGTCGATTTCACGGTAGAAGTGGAACGCAGTTTGCGCGTGTTAGACGGGGCAGTGGTGGTGTTCGATGGGGTGGCCGGGGTGGAGCCGCAAAGCGAAACCGTGTGGCATCAGGCCGACCGTCATAAGGTGCCGCGCCTGTGTTTTATTAATAAATTGGATCGCTTGGGTGCTGATTTCTGGAAAGGTGTAAATTCAATTCATGAGCGTCTGACTAAAAAAACAGTGGTGCTGCACTTGCCGATTGGCCGGGAAGAAAGTTTTACCGGGGTGGTTGATCTGATGAAAATGAAGGCGATTTCGTTTGAGGGTGATAAGGGTGAAAAAGTGGTGGCGAGCGAAATTCCGGCAGAACTGCAAGAGGAAGCCACACAAAAGCATGTAGAAATGGTGGAACGGGTTGCGGAGTTGGATGATACTCTCACCGAAAAATTCTTAAGCGGCGGAGCGATTCCAGCAGAAGAGCTCATGCGGGTGTTACGGGCAGGCGTGATTGCTAATCGTATCATACCAATTTTGTGTGGTACGGCTTTGAAGAACAAGGGTGTGCAGCTGGTGCTGGATGCGGTAGTGGATTACTTACCATCGCCAATTGATGTGCCGCCGATTGAAGCGGTGGATCCGGCTGACCCAGAGAAAAGGCTGGTTCGTCAACCAGACGATTCTGAACCGTTTGCTGCTTTGGCCTTTAAAGTTATGGCCGACCCGTTTGTCGGGCAATTAACGTTCTTCCGGGTGTACTCCGGAAAAGTAACGGCTGGGTCGTATGTTTTGAATGCATCGAATGGCAAACAAGAGCGCATCGGCCGGATTTTGCGTATGCATGCTAATGATCGAGAGGAAGTGACGGAAGTAGGTGCCGGTGGAATCGGGGCGTTAGTTGGTTTGAAATATACGACGACCGGAGACACGCTGTGTGATCCGGAAAAACCGGTGCTGCTGGAGCGGATTATGGGTATGGAGCCGGTGATTTCGATTGCCATTGAACCGAAGACCAAGGCTGATCAGGAAAAGATGGGCATGGCCTTGAAGACGCTGATGGATGAAGATCCCACCTTCCGGGTGCATACTGATGAGGAAACAATGCAGACCATTATGGATGGGATGGGTGAGTTGCATTTGGAAATTAAGGCGGATCGGTTGAAGCGCGAATTCGGGGTAGAGGTGAATCTGGGTAAGCCACAGGTGGCCTACAAAGAAACGATTAGCAAAAAAGTGGAGTCGGAAGGCAAGTATATTCGACAGTCTGGTGGACGCGGGCAATACGGGCACGTCTGGGTTCGCCTGGAGCCGCTGGATCGCGGTAAGGGCGTGGAATTTGAAGAAGATATTCGCGGCGGGGCGGTGCCGCAGGAATATTTCCGGGCCATTGAAAAAGGTGTGTTGGAATCGGCGGCTAACGGCGTGCTGGCTGGCTTCCCAATTGTCGACGTTAAAGCCACGGCTTATGACGGCAGTTACCACGATGTCGACAGTTCGGAAGCGGCTTTCAAAATTGCCGCCTCAATTGCTTTTAAAGAAGGGATCCGACAAGCTAAGCCGATTTTGCTGGAGCCGATTATGAAGGTGGATGCGATTACGCCGGATAATTATATGGGTGATGTGGTGGGTGATTTGAATGCGCGCCGCGGGCAGATTTTGGGAATTGAAGATCGGGCGCAGGTGAAAGTGATTTCGGCAACGGTGCCGCTGGCGCAGATGTTTGGCTATGCCACGGCGCTGCGTTCCATGACGCAGGGCCGGGCAACTTATAGCATGCAATTCGACCATTACGACCCGGTGCCGGGCAACGTGCAGGAACAGATTGTCGGCACAGCGGCGAAGGAAAAAGGCAAGCGTTAGACCCCTCTGCCCGCATTTAAATACCACCCTGGCTCGCTTTGCTCGCCACCCCTCCTTCGAAAGGAGGGGAAAGAAATTGTTTTCGCCCCTTACGAAGGGGAGATCCCGCCAGAGGCGGGAGAGGGGTCTATAAATTGGTCAGCGCTTGTCTTATTGCTTCCAAAACGTTTGGTAACTGAGTTCTGATTTCGTGATTGGTAAATCGAATTATACGAAGTCCTAATGCCTTTATATATTCTTCCCTTACCTTGTCATACTTTTTGGCTTCATCCGTAAAATGTGAGTCGCCATCGATTTCGATAACCAATTTTTGGCGAGGACAATAGAAGTCAACTACATAGCGACCAATGCTACATTGTCGGCGGAATTTGTGGCCAAAAAATTGTTTGCCTTTGAGTTGTGACCAGACAATAATCTCGCAGTCCGGAATCATGTTTCTTAGTTGCTGTCGTTTTTGTTTTTCAGGACGCTGGTTGAAGAGTTGAGTCATGGTTTTATTTTACCACCCTTTTCTCGTGGAAAAATTGGACAAAAAAGTCCGCCCTGAGCAATGTCGAAGGGCGGGGGCGGAATGGACAGTCATTCTTGGGGTTCGGGTGAAGAGAACTGCCCCCGGCACCGGAAGCTAGTTGCTACTATATCGCTGAATCTTCGTACGGTGTCAAGAATCTCTTGAAAGCTGTAGGACCTTGGAGTACGGTGACATGATGTCTGAAATTAAGGAAGCGCTGGGGCCGGTGTTGAAAGTACTCGGGGAACTGGGTGGGCGGTTTACTTTTACGGATGATGAGGGGCGGCAGTTTGTGGTGGTCTCTCAAGAAGAATGGGAGAAGTTAAATCGAAAAGAACCGGAAGCAGCCCAGAAGCCATTGCCATTAGCGGCCGCGCCGGCGCAGCCGCGTTCTTTTGTAGTGCGATCTCGAGCCGATGAGCTGTTGGACCGGATCAATCGGGAGATTGCCCTGTTTCAGACCGAGGACCCCCCCTCGCTTCCAGAAGAACTGGAAGCTACGGAGGGGCGCGGCGAGCAATCCCAAGATGATCTGGAAATAACACCGGAACAAGAACAAGCATCTCTTCGGGTAAAATTTGAGCCGTTGAGAGGGGATTTGCCGCCCAACCTGCAGTAGGTCGGGCGAGCCTCGCCACGGCGGGCCGCCAGATCTGCTGGGATGATTCTCCCACCCCCTCTTGATCTCCCCCTCAGGCCGGGGGAGCGAAC
>CAYJWZ010000044.1:0-4309 GCA_964374055.1 uncultured Candidatus Saccharibacteria bacterium
TGTGCGCGTGGTCGACGGCCAGCCACCAACGGGGCAGCGTCAACTCATGGCAGATTTGGCGAGCAGTCTCGACGGGGTTGATGGTATACGCGGTAGCCATGGGTGGCCTCCAAAGAGTTATGGGAAGGTGCAAGAAAAAAGAGCGACTCTTTTCCTTACCTACCACTATTTGGCTTCGTCTTCAATGGTAGCGACATGTGTTATACTTTTTTTGTCTATGGCACGGAAGCACCGCCCCCTAGCGCATCCAATTGTTATTACTGGTTTAGTTATTGTTGGCGCGGTAGTAGTGGCGTGGGCTGGTTTGAGTGGTGGCTGGCTGAAGACGCAGGTGATACCTGACTCGCCGCTTGATCCGGAGGCTATTTATCAGATAGGCACTCGTCACACATCATTGCAGGCAGTGGCTGATGGCGGGTATACAGTGAGGCAGGCGGAGGGCGTGGAAAATGGTTGGTTGATCACGACGCTTCTCCCAGGTGAGACGGGCAGCACTTGGCGAGGTGTCATGAATAACGATAAATTTCCTTTTCCTGCAGGCCTGACAATTCGCCAGCATAATAGGCGCGTTCTACAAGAGTACAGGGTTACGGTGGTTCGCGGGCCGGAATGTGAGGATGAAAACCCACAACTACAGAGCTTCACGTTGTATGACGATGGAACATTTGAATATAAACCTCGGGCGAAAAACTACCACTTTAGGGATAGTTTTAAGTATCGGTTATCTCGTAAAGATGGTGCTACCAATGCTCCGAATGTTCCTAGTGAGGCAGAAGTTTTTATTTTTACATCAGCTGCTCTTACTCCGAGGGTAGCAACTCCCGTCAAGAACGCCCAGCATCCCTACAACCCCTGCCCGAACTGATACCATCATTCTCCCAGCAGTATTTCGAGGACATTGTGGGGGTGGATGACGCGGGGCTTCTGGCCATACATGCGGGTAAAGCTCTTCGAGGGGCGGGCGGCGTCGGGGTTAAAGTGAATAGCAAACGGGTGGAGGGCGCGGCCTTGTTTTACCACCAGATCCACCATGCTATTATTGCGCGACTGCCAGAAATAGAGGTCCTCCAGGCGGCCAAACGTTTTGCTTTGTTTCAGCACCTCGGCGATGACCCAATTTTTCCAGAGAGCATCAATGTCACTGCGGGTGGGTGATACCACCCATTCCCGCTGGAGAGCGTTCCGGACGCCGGTGTCCCAGAAATAGTATTTTCTGGCCGTGGATACTTCTTTGATGGGATTGGTATGCCAGGCGGGCAGGGAGAAGATAACAAAAATTTCTTCCAATAGTTTAAGGTAACGCTGGACGGTGGGGCGCGCCAGATGCAGGCGGGTGGCCAGTTGCGCAATCGAACTACTGGCGCCGAGGTCGCTGGCCAGTTCAAGCAAGAGGCGGCGGACGTCTTCGGGTGAACGAACGGTGGCAGCGGTGAACAGGTCTTTTAGCAGGTAATCACTGCTTAGATTGGTCAAATACCCGGTGGGGTTGTTGGCAAGGTAGGCTTCGGGATAGCCGCCGAAAACGAGTCTATTAAGGAGCAGTGTTTTGATCTGATCGGGAAAGTCTCGCTGGACAGCCGCGGCCGGGCGGTGCGGATCAAACCATGCCTGCTGCTCAAGCACTTCCTGAAAGAGCAGCGGGGTGAGCCACAGTTTTTCGTTGCGGCCGGTGAGTTCCCCGGCCGCCACCGCAAGCAGCGTAGCGCTGGAGGAGCCTAACAAAATGATTTTGGCGGGAATTTTCGCATCGTACCAGCCTTTGGTAATGCGCCCGATATCGGGTAGGCGCTGGGCTTCGTCGATGATGAGGAGTTGACCGGCACCCAAGGTACGAACGGCTTCGTGGGGGACGAGCTTGGCCGCGGCCAGCAGGCGGGCGCGGTCGACCTCAATATCCATGTTGAGCAGTTGCCCGGAAGACGCTTTAAGGATGTACTCGATAAGGGTGGTTTTACCAACCTGGCGAGCACCTAAGAGCAGCAGCACCTTCCGATTCGGCAGCGATTTCTGGAGCTGATCCTGGAGAAGACGTTTTATGTACATATATGACTACCTATAGCTTACAAAATAGGTACCTATTTTGTAAAGTATGTGATACGGGAGGGTTATTTTTCGGCTTCAATGGTGGCGAGTTCTTCGAGACGGTCGAGGGCGGCCTGGTTTTTGAGGTTGGCGGCGATGTTATCGCGCAGTTCTTCGGCATCAACTGATTGTTTGGCTTGTTCAACGGTAGCAAAACGGCTGAAATATTCTTTGGCTTTGGCGTCAACCGCGGTGGCATCGATGGTGATTGCCTGCTCCTGAGCAAAGACGCGCAAGGCCAAGGCAATTTTGATTTGTTCCTCGGCGTCGGGCTGTAAGTCCGCCCGGATTTGTTCGGCGGTTTTCTTTTGTTCAGCAAGATATTGCTCGAAAGTTTTTCTCTGCAGAGCCAGCATTTGTTTGAGTTCGTTTAATTCGTGCTCAATTTCGCGGTTGACGAGGACATCGGGCAGCGGATCGAATTCGCTGATGGCCGCCAGCTTACGGGTTAGTTCGCCGCGCAGGCGCTCTTTTTCTTTGTGCTCTTTTTCGTGAGTAATATTGGCCTTGAGTTCTTTCTTGAGGTGGTTTAAATTGTCGAACTTACCGACACGTTTGACAAAGTCGTCGTTGAGTTCGGGAGTAACGCGATGACGGATTTCGTGAATTTTCACCCAAACGGCGGCGGCTTTGTCTTGATATTCAGGGCGGGGGAAGTCGGCCGGGAATTTAATGGCAAACTGGCGTTCTTCGCCAGCGGCGGTGCCGATGAGTTGTTGTTCGAAATCGGGGATGAAGTGGCCTTCGCCCAAGTGAACGGGGTGATTTTTGCTCTCCCCTCCCTCCACAACGGCCCCGTTCATAGTGACTTTGAAGTCAACCACGACGGTGTCGCCCGCATTCGCGGGGCGAGCGACCATAAGAGAAGTGCTACGGAGACGTGCTAAATGCTTTAATTCCTGTTCGATTTCGGCGTCGGTTGTTTCCAGCTTACGGCGCTGGACAACAATCTTTTTGGGATCGCCTAAGCGGACTTTGGGAACGATGGCCACGGTGGCAATGAAGCGCAGGTCGCGGCTCAAGCCGAGTTCTTGCACAGAGAAGCTGGGTTGGCCGATGGCGTCGATGTTGTTTTTGACTAGGGCGCGAATAAACAGGTGGGGAAGGCCAACGTCGAGAGCTTTTTTGAGCAGGCGTTCTTCGCCGAGGTTTTCAATGACGACGGGAACAGGTGCCAGGCCGGGGCGGAAGCCGGGCAAGGGATGCTCGGTGGTGAGTTCTTTGGCGGCCCGTTTAATAAACGGCTCGAACTTTTTGGCCGGGATAGTGACGTCTAATTCAACAGTTGATTTTTCTTTTTGCGGGACAATTTTTACTTCCACAGGTGCATTATAGCAGGGGAGCGATGACAAGAGCCACGATGCTCATCAGTTTTATCAAGACGTTAACGGAGGGGCCAGCGGTATCTTTAAAGGGGTCACCAACGGTGTCGCCGACGACAGCTGCTTTATGGGTGTCGGAACCTTTGCCGCCCAAATTACCGGCTTCAATATATTTTTTAGCGTTGTCCCAGGCACCACCGGCGTTGGCCATGGTGATAGCCAAGAGAAAGCCAGTGACAATTGAGCCGGCTAACATGCCGCCTAAGGCTTCGGCACCGAGCGTAAAGCCGACGAGGACGGGAGCGACGATGGCGATGATGCCGGGGATGATCATTTCCTGTAAGGCGGCCGAGGTAGCGATATCAACGCAGCGACTGTAGTCAGGTTCGGCTTGGCCTTCCATTAAGCCCTTTATTTCGCGGAACTGCCGGCGGACTTCGTTGACCATTTTCATAGCCGAGGAGCCAACGGCCTGCATTAAGCGAGCGGCAAAGACAAAGGGTAGCATGCCGCCAAGAAAGAGACCAACTAAAACGTTGGGAGTGGCAATATCAATAGCCGACAGGTTGGTGATGTTGGTATAACTGGCGAGCAGCGCAACAGCAGCTAAGACGGCTGAACCGACGGCAAAGCCTTTACCAATGGCGGCGGTGGTGTTGCCGACGGCGTCGAGAGCTTCGGCGCGGGCGCGGACCTCGGCGCCCAAGCCGGCCATTTCGGCAATACCGGCGGCGTTATCGGCAATGCCCTGGGTAAGGGGGTGCCGCGGCTCGGCGATCTTCACGTCCGCGTCGAGCACGGTGTGGCACCGGTCCGGTCCTCCATGGCAACCGCCAAACAGCCGCAGGAAGCCTTCGACGTCCGTCCTGAGGTGGCCCCGCACGACCTCCGGGACCGCCGCCGAG
>CAYJWZ010000044.1:4319-6479 GCA_964374055.1 uncultured Candidatus Saccharibacteria bacterium
ATAACATACCGACGGCCGCCATACCGACGCCATACATATCGCCTAAGCGGTAGGAAATCATGATGGCGGCGGCGATGACGATGACCAGGGCCGCGGTGGAGCCCATACCGAGGCCAAGGCCAGCGATAAGGTTGGTGCCGGCACCGGTCTGGGCGGCTTCAGCCACTTTTTGGGCGGGACGCTGGTGGTTACTGGTGTAGTATTCGGTGAGTAAGCCAACAGCCATACCGGTGAGCAGCCCAATGACGACCGGCCAGAAGTACTGCAGATTACCGAAGAGACGGTCGGTGATCCACCAGGCGCCGGCCAGTAATACCAGGCCGCTGACTACAATGCCGCGATTCATGGCAGCACTGATTTTCTTTTCGTTAGTGGTTCTTACAAATTGAATGCCAATGAAGCTGGCGACAATGCCCCAACCAGCAATGAGCAGCGGGTAAATCGCACCGTGGTCACCGAGGGTGGCGAGCGAAATCAACCCCAAGGCCATGGCGGCGATTAAAATATCAACGTAGGTTTCAAATAAATCGGCGCTCATGCCAGCCACGTCGCCGACGTTGTCGCCGACGTTGTCGGCAATCACCGCCGGGTTGCGGGGATCGTCTTCGGGAATGCCTTTTTCAATTTTGCCAACAAGATCAGCCCCGACATCAGCCGCTTTGGTGTAAATACCACCACCAACCCGGGCAAATAACCCGACGGCCGAGGCGCCAAAGCCGAAGCCGAAGAGAATTTCCGGGTCACCGAGCCACATCCACAAGACGGTGACGCCGACGACGACTAAACTGACCACTGATAGGCCAGCGACGGCACCGCCGGAAAAAGCCACCGTTAAGCCAGAGGTAATCCCCTTCTTGACGGCTTCAGCCGTGCGGATGTTGGCTATGGTGGCGACGCGCATACCGATGTTACCAGCGACAGCCGATAATATGGCGCCGATAATAAAAGCGAGGATAGTGTAGTTATTGATTTCACCTCTGTCGGTAATAAAGCGAAGCGCCCACATGGCAACAGCCGCGCCAGCCACAAAGATGGCCAGCACACGATACTGACGATTCAAAAAAGCCATGGCGCCGGCACGAATAGCCCCGGCAATTTTTACGGCAGCGGGTGAGCCGACTGGCAGGCGGCTCAAGGCGGTGTTTTTCCAGAAGGCGTAGAGCAGAGCGGCGGCGGCGATGATCAGAATGATAAATTCGTACGACATAAGGGATTATTCGCTTAAGGGTTTAGGAGTCGCTTCGTCGGGAGCA
This sequence comes from uncultured Candidatus Saccharibacteria bacterium, assembly GCA_964374055.1. Classification (GTDB taxonomy): domain Bacteria; phylum Patescibacteriota; class Andersenbacteria; order UBA10190; family UBA10190; genus CAYJWZ01. The sequence goes on from CAYJWZ010000044.1 coordinate 5,573, forward strand.
GCGCTGCCCTGGGCGGCTTCGTTGCCGGCCTGGACAATATCAATCCGCCAGCCGGTCAGTTTGGCGGCCAGGCGAACATTCTGACCTTTCTTACCAATAGCCAGGCTCAACTGTTGTTCTTCCACGTGAGCAATGGCTCGTTTTTCGACTTCAAAAATATCAACGGCGACCACCCGGGCGGGGGACAAAGCGTTGGCGATAAAGCGGGCGGGCGAGTCGTCCCACTGAATGATGTCGATTTTTTCGCCGGACAATTCGGCGATAATGGTTTGAATGCGGGTGCCACGTTGACCGATACAAGCGCCGACTGGGTCGATGCCTTCTTCCAACGCCTGGACGGCGACCTTAGAACGCTGGCTGGCTTCGCGGGCGATGGCTTTGATGGCGACCGAGCCGGCAAAAATTTCCGGCACTTCCAGTTCAAATAAGCGGCGCAGCATACCGGGATGACTGCGGGATAAAATAATGGCCGGGCCGCGGGTGGCAAGGTCAACTTTGACAACATAGACGCGGATACGCTGGTTGACCCGGTAGCGTTCACCCTGAACTTGTTCGGTCGGCGGCAGGATGCCGGTGGTGCGGCCGATGTCGACAAAGACGGCGTCACCTTCGATGCGTTGCACAATGCCGGAGATGATCTCCCCTTCCTTATCTTTATATTCATCAAAGATGGCTTCGCGTTCGGCTTCGCGGAGGCGCTGGATGATAACCTGTTTGGCGGTCTGGGCGGCAACGCGGCCGTAGTTCGGATCCTCGGGGGTGACTTCTTCGTTGTACTCTTTGCCGACGGTGGCTTCCGGGTCAGTCTTTTTCGCTTCGGTCAACGCAACCTGCGCGGCCGGATTTTCGACCAGTTCATCGGCGGTGACGGTCATTATTTTGAAGACTTGCGCCGAGGCGTCGGTTT
>CAYJWZ010000045.1:0-6414 GCA_964374055.1 uncultured Candidatus Saccharibacteria bacterium
TTCCCGATTTCCAAATAGCGCCCGCAATCACAATTCACATGGCACGGCCCACTCTTCCAAGCCGACTGCTCATGCAGGCCTCGTTGCACTCCAAAATCCCAGAAAATTTCACTGTCCGGTCCGCCCGGCTCACCCACCGGCATGTTTTCTGGTACACCCGAACGTGACCACCAATTTTTTTTGTCATCGTAATAAAAAATCCGGCCCGACGAATCAACTCCCGCCTTCCCAAAAATGCTTTTCCAGATTTCTCCACTCACCTCGTCTTTTGGAATCCCTAAATCTTCTCGCCCCTTAAAAACTGTCACATAAATTCGTTTTGGATCTAAGCGAACTATTTGGGTCAAAAATTCAAAGATCCACGGTAGCTGCTCGGCTTTAAAATAATCCCCGAGGGACCAGTTACCCAACATCTCAAAATAAGTTGTATGCCGATTGTCACCGACTTCTTCAATGTCTTTGACGCGAAACGATCGTTGCGAATTCACCAATCGTTTTCCTTTCGGGTGCAACTGGCCCAATAGATATGGCACCAACGGCTGCATACCAGAACTGGTAAACAATGTTGTCGGGTCATTCTCTGGAACGAGTGAAGCCGACGGAATACGCACATGCCCGCGTTCCTCAAAAAACTGCAGATACGCTTCTCGAATTTCGCTGACGGTCATAGGTAACAGCGTACCGTGCCTTAAAACACATTACAAAGTCCCGCTGCGCGGGATCTCGCACAGCGAGACAAACATCAGAAATACTTCCGCTCTTTGGTGTTCTTCAGCAGTACAAACGCTTCGTCGGCTGAGTCGACAATAGTATATAAACCAAGCTCATCCGCCGAAACAGTTTGGTAGTCTTCTACTAAACTTGTCCGCATCCACGTATCCAACGGCCCCCAGAACTGTTTACTCATACAAATTACCGGCACCGGTTCCATTTTTTTGGTTTGAATAAGTGTCACAATTTCATAAAACTCATCCAGCGTCCCAAAGCCACCCGGGAAAAAGACATAGGCCTGGGCCGAGGCCGACAGCATCATTTTTCGAGTAAAGAAATAATGGAAACCGATACCATGCTTAACATACGGATTACGCCGCTGCTCTTTTGGGAGCTCAATATCGAGGCCAATTGATTCTCCGCCACCCTCGTACGCCCCGCGGTTGCCGGCTTCCATAATTCCGGGGCCACCGCCCGTAATCACCGTAAAACCGTCCTCGGCCAACATGCGGCCTAAATGCTGGGCTTCTTTATACCACCGCGTTCGCTCACCCAACCGCGCCGAACCAAAAAAAGTAACTTCTTTACGCAGCGGATACAAAAATTCAAAACCATCTACGAACTCGGCCATGATCCGAAAGATGCGCCAATTGGCATCGCCGGAAAAATCAAACGGCTTATCAATTGGAATTTTACGCGCCGGATCAACTGTGTCCATAACGTAATATTATCACAAGCTCGGGGGCTTGGGCCCACTGAATGCCCCCGGAGCGCTGGTCGTAGAGGCTGTTTTCTTTGCGGATTCCTCGCCCCGTGGCTCCATCACCGGTGGAGCTTTACGGGGTTCGGCCTGCCTGCCGGTAGACGTGGCCCGCACAATCGCCAAACAATCACGACAATACACTGGCTGTCCCGGGCGCGGCTCAAACGGTACCTCTGTTTCCTTACCACAGCGACTACAGACCGTCGGAAACATCTGTCGCGGAGGGCGATCCGCCTGCCCGCCGGATTGGTGGGAGCGCCGTTCACGCCTCTCGCGCTGGCCACCATCCTGGCGCAACGCCGACGCCAAATCTCGAATCTCGTCTTTTGGACGTATGACAACCTCCGCGAGCTCCCCTTCCCGCACCGGTTCCGGCCGGGAAGCCCGCTCAGGCAGATCACCTTGTTGTTGAGCAGCGCCTTGAAAAGCCACTCCGCTCCACCGGGCAATTTTTTCCTCCACCGCTTCTCGGGGGTGACTGTAGCGCTCGCGCGATACTTTTCGCACCGCTTCTGCCTTATCAAACCGATGAGTAACTGGTGCAATTGTCTGCATACTAAACGGCTTACTGGTCATGCCATTAATCATGAGCTTGATGTACGCGTTGTACTTGGCTAGATTCACCAAGTCAGTTTGCATAAAATGTGGCTCAAACTCTTTTTCGAGGTACTCGGCATCGAACGCCCCCACCCGAAACGTCACCATTGTACCGACGTTCCCGAACACCGCGTCACGCACTTCTTCTTCCATTTGGGTAATGTATTGATGGGCAATCGTCAAATTGAGGCGATATTTTCTTGCTTCCGACAAAATAGTGGCAAATGATTCAGTCGCAAAGTTCTGAAACTCATCAACGTAGAGGTAAAAATCGCGCCGCTGCTCTTCCGGAATTTTTGCCCGATCCATGGCGGCCAGCTGAATTTTAGTAATCAGCATTGCTCCCAGGAGAGCCGAATTATCCTCACCAATCTTCCCTTTAGATACGTTAATCAGGAGAATTTTTCCATTATCCATAATATCCTGCATATCAATCGTACTTTTTGGCTGGGCCACAATATTACGAATAATGGCCGAGCTTAAAAACTGCCCGACTTTGTTCTGAATAGGCGAGATAGCTTCACTGCGAAAGCGCTCATTATAATTGGAAAACTCATTAACCCAGAACGCTTTAATCACTGGATCTTCAATTTTCATAACCACTTTCTTACGGTAGTCTTTATCAGCCAACATGCGCATAATGCCCAGCATCGTGCTCGAGGGGTAATCTAAGAGCGCCAGAATCGTGTTCCGCAAAATATATTCTAGCCGCGGCCCCCAGGAATCCGCCCATATCTTTTTCAGTGAACTAACCAACCCCGAAGCCACCAGGTATTTATACGTTGGGTCAACGGCCTCCAAAACATTAAAGGCAATCGGATAATTGACATCCGACGGATCAAAGTACACCACATCATTAATCCGGCCGGGCGGTACCGCATCCAACAAGCGCTCCGCAATATCACCGTGCGGATCAACCAACCCCACGCCTTTGCCGGCACTGATGTCCTGCATGATCATGTTTTCCAGCAGCGTCGATTTACCGACACCGGTTTTCCCAACGACGTACACATGTCGCCGGCGATCATCCGGGTAGATCCCAAAGGCGCGCTTTTGCCCGCGGAAGTTCGTTTGCCCGATAACGGTAATGTCTTCAGACATACGGAATATTTTCCGGCGCGCTGCCCAAGCCTGAGGTGGCCCGCTCCACCGCCGGCGCCTTTAAGTACTTAACCGGGAAGTGATAGAGCGTTGCCAGCTCTTCCGCACCCATCATCACCCCCGAGGTATCACCCCAGAAATCGCGCCACTGAAATAACAACAGAATACGCCGCTTCCGGTACCGCCGTCGCGATTGCTTCAAAATATAATTAGGCCCGTTAGTCTTGGTCTCCGGGTCCGGATAGAGCGAGTTAAACTCGGCAAATTGCTTAAACACCCCAATCGCCAGCGAAATGGCCGGCTTATATAACTTACCGGGCGGGGCAATATGAATAACCCGCAGCCTAACCCGAAAAGTATTTCGGGAAATCTTTCGCAAAACTGCCTCCATCTTAGCCGTATCCAATGGATTATACACCGGCCGGATAATCTGCTCTCTCTTTTCGGACGGTGCTTCTAACGCGCCGGTGCTGAAAACCTGAAGCAGCTCAGCCGGCAGGTGCAAAAAGAAATAAAATATAGTCGGCCAGAAACCGGCCTTTTTCTCCTTTGCTTGGCCGGAGATCTCCGCAATCTCTTCTTCGCCTTTCTCCGCCCACTTGGCAATTTCTTTACCACTGACGGGCTTCACCAGCACCTGTACCCAGAACTGCTCTCCCTCACGAAGGTTAGTGTAAGCTTCAACCAGCGCCTGGTGCGGGTCGACGTACTTATCATCCTCCGCCAACGTATCTTCGTAGGTATGATACGTCCGAATCGGGTAGATATCAGCGTTGGACAGCAGAATTTCACTGCCGTACATATCATAGGTTCTTTCCAGGTCCTGATAGTGAATTTGCTGGGTATAATCTTCTACTTCAGTAACTTCCGCCTGTGAGTACTGGCCGTAAATAACACCCTCAAAAAACTTTCGATGGACCGTTGGCACCACCATAATGTAACGCGCCCGATGTGGTTCACAATGCAGTTCACAGCTGTACCATGCCAGGAAGTAACCTTCAAAAAAACGCTCAATGGCATCGGGGTCCTTATGAATACCCGACAAGACATCAAATAAGTTCTCCATTGCTTTAGGGGTTTGCGCGCTCTCCTCCGGTAACTTAATCTGCAAAAAGGTCCATTGAATGGCACTCACATAATCAATTTGCTTGATCAGTTTGTATGTCTCCCAGGCGATAACCAGCACATAAAAAACTATCGCTACCCACCCCCAGGCCAGCACAATACCCCCATACCGGTTAAGTAGAGGCGCGAGTGGTTGAAGCAAATCTAATAGAATCAATGCTACTACGCTTAGGATCGTTCCCTAAGAGTATAGCGATTTTCGTTGGTTTTTACGAAACGTGACTGATCTTGCAAGCTCAGTAAAATTGTATTTTTCTTAACTAAACGCTGGGCTAACACTCGCTCCACTAATTCGTCGCGCGACAACGGTTCCTCGGCTTTACCCAAAATTGCTTCCAGGACATCAGCCACCGTACCCGGGATGTATCCCCATTCAGTCAAGCCATACAGCCCGCGGCCAACCAGCACAAAGCGGTCATCTTTAATCAGCTCATTGTGTACCGTCTGGGCATTAGCAATTTTATGGTCAAAATGAGCTTCGTTTATTAATTCGGCAATTTTTCGGAAATGCTCGGGTTTAGTGTGCCGGCGCAGCACCGCGTATGCCTTATCACCCACCCCGCGCGGCGTAGTTTCTGCCCAGCCAACCACTCCCCACTCGCCAAAGGGATTTTTCCGCAAGTGGCGTGCCGCCTGAAGCCAAGCCAAGACGTGTGCCACCATCGGGGTGCTCTTTAAAAGCTGCTGTAAAGACGCCAGTAGTTCAACCTCGGCTAATGGATGCTTTGTTTTATGCAACACTGCCTCACCAGCGCGCACCACTTCAGCCGCTTCGGAAGCGACCGCCGCCGGGTGGCGCCAATGTGGAGCAAAGTGGGCGTCAGTCGTCACGAATTCGTAGGGGGAGACTAATTCAAGGTAGAAATGAATAGTGGCCGGATAGATATCCCTGTCAATCTTTTTCAGGGCCAGTTCGACCAGTCGTTCCTTTGACAAAATGCCTCCCTCAGCCCGGAAAAGACGCTCCAACTGCTCCATAGCCGGTTTAAGAACTGCCAAACGGGTAGCTAACACCTTTTTGGCTTGCAATTCAATCTGACGTACCCGTTCACGGGTAATCCCATATTCCTTACCAATACTCTCTAAAGTAGCTTTTACCCCATCCTGGAGGCCAAAACGACGCACTATAATGTCACGAGAGCGGGCATCTAAAACCGACAAAAGCTCATCGGTCAGCTTCTGCCAGGCATCTTTTTTACTTTGAACACGTGCATTCATAGGCTTAAAATAATATAAACAATGGTTGACGATTAGTCAAGTCTAGGCCTTTTTACTTATAACCTAACAGCCAACACTACACCGCCGCACGCAAGGTGTCCACCAGCACTACCTCAGGCTCGAGCTGCACCCCGCTTGTCTTCAAAACACTCACTTGTGCCTGTTCAATTAATTGACGAATATCCTGACTGGTAGCCCGGCCACGATTCAGTATCCAATTAGCATGCAACGAACTAATTTCCGCTCCTCCTACCTTCAGACCCTTCATCCCCGCCTGCTCTAACAAAGCCCCGGCGAACTTTCCCGGCGGGTTTTTGAAAATAGACCCGCTCGATGGTGCATCATAGGGTTGCCGCTCGCGCCGTAGCTTTAGATCTTGCTGAACTAGTTTTTCCCCTTCAACCGGATCACCGCTCACGAGCAGAAACGTGCCGCGCAAAATTATCCAATTGGGACGATGCTTAAAAACGCTCTCTCGATGAGCAAAGTTGCACTCGGCAGCTGTTAAAGCCTGCACCCCACCATTCGCATGCTGGGCATCCAGGAACTCAACCCGCTGCAAAACATCTTTGATTTCCGTATGCCATGTGCCAGCATTGCCACGAATCGCCCCGCCGACGGTACCAGGAACCCCCGCCAACTCCTCAACACCTCGCAAAGAGTGCCTCAAAGCAAAGCTTGCCAATGAACGCATAAAAACACCCGCCCCAGCCATAACTGCAGTTTCTTGCACCTCCAACCGTCGATCTTCCATCAAAATAACTACCCCCGGGAAGCCGGCATCAGGAAACAGAGTATTACTACCCTTACCCAACACAAAAAATGGCAAACCCTTATCTCGCGCCAGTGTCAGCGCCGCGCCAACCTCCTCATTATTCGTAACATGAGCCAAATACTGC
>CAYJWZ010000046.1:0-6400 GCA_964374055.1 uncultured Candidatus Saccharibacteria bacterium
CTCATTGGTTTCTTTATATTGGATTTTCTAAGCGACCTAGCCTTTGGCCGTTCATACCAGCGAATGTATGGCGACCTTTTTAACTAAGGTAAAAAGTGCCCTTGCTGCATTAATTTTTCTATTCATCCCTTTTGCCGCCGGCGCTGACGTCATTGAAATACCGGATTGTATCCTGTTTCCAGACGACCCGTTTTGCCAAGGCCAGTGCCCGTTCTTCCCGCCCAGCGAAAAACCGCCGTGGTGCGTACAGCCCTTGGATCCGATTGTGCTCATTCCCGGCATGCTGGCCTCGCAGAACAAGAGAGTGCTATACAAAGACCAGTCAGGCGGCACATGGAAATTCGTCTTTGGCGGTAATGTCTACAAAGGCTTAATCCAAAAACTTGGCGAGGCCGGGTATATCGAAGGCAACAATCTTTTCATTGCCCACTACGATTGGCGCAAACCGGTGGCTGAAACAGCCGTTAATTACCTCAAACCAATGATTGACCATGCCAAACAGGTAACCGGGAAAGATAAGGTTGATGTCATCGGCCACAGCATGGGCGGATTACTGGCCCGCGCATATATTCAAGACGTTGAATACGAAAACGATGTCGATCAATTAATTACCCTTGGCACCCCACATAAAGGAGCTTCAGATGCTTACGTCGCATGGGAAGGCGGAAAATATCCAACAAATTGGGATGTGTTCACTCGAAACAAGATCAATGATATTGAAAATTCCCTGAAAAAAACTCGTAACCTACCAACGTTACAGCGCCCACTCACCTTCCGCACATTCTTTCCATCACTGAAAGATATTCTGCCCACCTCGCCGTTTGCCCGGCGGAATAATCAGGAAATTCCCTTGGGCAGCCTCACCCAGCAAAACAGTTTCCTGGCGGCGTTGAATCGGGCTATCAGCCAAACTATCAGCCGCGTGCGCTTTTACACCGTCGCCGGAAAGATCGAAGAAAAGACCTTGGATAAAATTACACTGACTAACGCCCGTTCGGCTGAAGATATTGCGCTGCGTCGCTGGCGTGATGGCGCGCCGCTTCCCGACCCGCCAAATCCGGACTCAACCGAAGGGGATAATCGGGTCCTAATTAACAGCGCCCACGCCAGTACCGACCCCGTCACGATTAATGATGCCACCCACACCGGCCTGCCGGATAAAGCGCAGGATAAAGTGATCGAAATTCTGGGGCTTGCCCCCATCGTCGAGCAGTTTAATTCCGGCCCGCAGCCAACCACGCTCTATGGTGTGACGATTATGTCTCCACTCGAAGTAAAAATCACCGGCCCGGATGGAAAAGTGTTGTCGCTTACTCAAAACGACTTTGGACCGGACAAGGCCGAGTATGATGACGATCCCAATGACCCGGACGATCCGAAAGTCATCACGCTGGCTGATTTGCCGCCCGGTACGTATACCCTCACCTTTACTGGAACAGGCGCCGGGCCATTCACCGTCATTGAAACCTATGCCGATGGGGATGAAACGATCTCCAATGATTTTGACGGGTTAGCCTTCCCCGGCCGGGTATTCACTCAAACAATTAACGTCACCGGAACAGGCGCCGCACTAACCGGCCCTTTCAACCCCTACCAATTGCTTAACCAACTGCAAGCCGCCGCCAAAACCGCCCAGAAAAACAAACTGCTGACCGGCTACGAATGGGCCACGTTTAATCGGCTCGCCATCCACGCCCGCGATGATTTGAAAATCTACGAGCAGCGGCGGAAACAAAAACGTTTCGATGCCGCCCAGGATAGGCTAGTGGACTACTACGCCAATCTCGACGAGTTGGAACGCTATGCTAACTCGCTTCGCTCTCGCCCAGCGCTGGCCGCCTTTGCGCAGACGATCATGAATCTGGTCACGCAGGTTAAAATAAACTCGCCGGATCTGTAGTCTTTTCCCTCTCCTTACCAAGGAGAGGGGATGTATCCTATTCCCGCCACTCTTTCAGTACCTGATCGTAGATTTCGGGAGTCGACACATCAAACCACTGGCCTTCGAAGGGGTAACCGTGCAGTTCCCCTTGTTCGATCAGCCGCGGGAAGATGTCATGCTCGAGTGATAAAGATTGGGGCAGCTTCTTCGGATAGAGTTCAAACACGCGCTGTTCTACCAAGGCGCAGCCGGCAAATACTAAGTGCGACGTGCCCGGCACACCGCTTGGCTTCTCCGAAAAATCGACGACGCGCGTACCGCGTAAGCGGACGGATCCGTAAGCTGACGGATCAATCACCGACGCCAAGGCCAATGTGGCCACGCCGCCTTTATTCGCCTGATGCGCCACTTTGAGTTCCGTTATATCCAAATCCAACAACACGTCGCCATAGACAAGCAAAAACGGCGAACTATATAAACGCTCTTTAGCTTTAAGTAAAGAAACGCCGGTACCCGACAGCGTCTTTTCCCGCACATAACGAATTTGCACCCCGAATTTTGAGCCATCGCCAAAATGCTGCTCAATTTTATCGGCCAAGTGGCTCACCGTGATAATAACTTCCCGAAAACCATGCATTTTAAGTAGCACAATCGTATGTTCCAAAAGTGGCTTGCCATGCACCGGAATCAAGGGCTTGGGCACCTCATAGGTAAACGGCCGCATTTTTACCCCTTCGCCGCTGGCTAAAATGACGGCCTGGGTACTGTCCGAACCCAACGTCCGCGACAAGACAAACTCCAAGGCATGCGAACGATTCCGAATCTGCTCGGCATCAATTAAGTTATCCAGCGCCCGCAACAGATCCTCCCGGACCGTGACGGTAACGCGACTACGCCTGGCCATGACGTTTTGAAACTAAATAAAAAAACGTGGCTTGTCAATCGACACAGCCCTATCGAATTTTTGCGTATGCTGCCGCGCCGCCCAACTCCTCCTCAATGCGCAGTAATTCGTTATATTTCGCCGTTCGATCCGTTCGCGACAAAGAGCCGGTTTTGATCTGCCCCGTTGCCAACCCCACTGCCAAATGGGCAATTGTCGTGTCCTCCGTTTCGCCCGAACGATGGGACAAAATTGCTTTCCAGCCATTCGCATGAGCTAGCTTAACGGCAGCGATTGTTTCCGTCAGTGTCCCGATTTGATTCGGTTTAACCAAAATCGCATTGGCCGCCTTTTCTTTAATGGCTCGTTCTAGAAAACTCGTATTCGTCACCAGTAAATCATCACCGACCAGTTGTAAGCGCTCGCCTGTCTGCGCCGTCAGCGCTTGCCAGGCCGGCCAATCTTCTTCTGACAATCCATCTTCGATCGAAAAAAGAGAATAGCGCTGCGCCAACTCCTGCAGCCACATCACCATTTCCTCGGAATTCAGCTGCTTACCTTCAATTTTCAATTGATACTTTCCGTCTGCATATAACTCCGACGCCGCTACATCTAAAGCCAGTACAATGTCCTTACCCAACGTATAGCCAGCGGCCGCCACTGCCTGGCTGATTAGTTCCAGCGCCTCTTTATTCCCCTGCTTCACCCGCGGCGCAAACCCGCCTTCATCACCGACCGTCGTGCCATAGCCAGCCTGCTTCAAAATTTTTGCCAAAGCATGAAAAATTTCCGTCCCCCAGCGCAGCGCCTCACTAAAACTGCTGGCCCCGACCGGCATAATCATGAACTCCTGAATGTCAGTCGTTTCCCGGCCGGTATGCGCCCCGCCATTAATGATATTCATGTGCGGCACCGGCAAGACCGGTGATTCTGTCACCCCCGCCAAAGCATGAACATACTGATATAATGGCTGGCCTTGCCCTGAGCCTGTCGAACGGGCCGCCGCTTTAGCCGCCGCTAGCGACACCGCCAGAATCGCATTCGCCCCCAGCTTGCCTTTATTCGGCGTGCCGTCCAGTTCGATCATTACCTGATCCAGTTCTGCTTGCTCGCTCACCTCTTTACCCAGCAAAGCCGGTGCGATTTGTTCCCGCACGTTGGCGATCGCTTTCAATACACCCTTGCCGCCATACTGTTGAGGATCACCATCGCGCAGCTCGACGGCCTCATGCGTTCCGGTCGATGCACCCGAAGGCACGGCCGCCCGGCCCACTATCCCGTTTTCTAATATGACATCCGCCTCCACCGTTGGGTTTCCTCGCGAATCCAGAATTTGGCGGGCGGTAATGGATTGCATTTGCATAGTAACTACAGTATACTAAAAAATCCCCGTTTCGCCCGTTCCTTAACAATCAACCCGCTGTTTAGAAAGGTAGGTCTTCCGTGGATACCTCGCGTCTCGACCCCAATCTGACCGCCGACCATCGCTCCCGCCACTCCGGCACTGAACCGACTGCCGCCGAGGCTCTCCTTTCCCCGCCTACCCTGCCCGGCTTCGAGATTATCGAGGTCGTCGGCCAAGGCAGCATGGGAATCGTCTACCGCGCTAAGCAACCAGCCCTCCACCGCCAGGTGGCTATCAAAGTATTAACCGCCGCCGTCAGTCGCTCCGGTGTCACCCCGCAGACCCGCTTCCGTCAGGAAGCCATGGCCATCGCCCAGCTCGATCACCCTAACATCGTAAAGATTTTTACGATCGGTGACGATAACCAGCGGCCCTTCTTCATCATGGAATATGTGCCCGGTGGCAGCCTGGCCACACATTTTAACGGTCAACACCTCCCGCCACAAAACGCCGCTCGCCTGGTACAGAAAGTGGCCAATGCCTTAGAGCACGTCCATGCGCACGGCGTTGTTCATCGCGATCTTAAACCAGCCAACATCCTCATGGTCACGGCCGACGAGCCGAAAATTACCGATTTCGGTCTGGCCAAGCTCATTGATTTTGCGGCGCCGAGCGAGACCGAATCAGGCCTCATCCTCGGCACCCCCAGCTACATGGCACCCGAACAAGCGGCCGGCTCTTCCAAAGCAGCCGGGCCAGCGGCCGACATCTACGCCGTGGGTGCTATCCTCTACGAGCTCCTGACCGGCCACCCGCCCTTCCAGGCCGCCTCCGCCATGGACACCATTTTCCAGGTCATCAAAGAAGAACCAGTCCCTCCCAGTCAGTTAGAACCAGCCGTGCCCATCGATGTGGAAACGATCTGCTTGAAGTGCCTCCAGAAGCAGCCCGCCCGCCGCTACAGCAGTGCCGCTGAACTGGCCAATGACTTGGAACGCTACTTGAATGGCCGGCCAATCAAGGCCCGGCCGGTGAGCAATTTCGAACGTAGCATCAAGTGGGCGCGCCGCAATCCAACCACTGCCTTCTTCGCCGCCGCCAGCCTCCTCTTGGCTATCGCCGGCGTGGCCGGTATCACTTGGCAGTGGCTGCAGGCCGAAGCGGCCCGCGATGAAGCCGTCACGGCTCACATAAACGAGAAGATCGCTCACCAGCAAACCGAGCAAAGCCTGTATTTTCATCAGATTGGCTTGGCTGACCGCGAGCTGCAGAGCAACCGAGCTAACATGGCCGAACAGTATCTCAAGGAGTGTCCGGTCGTCTTACGCCACTGGGAGTGGCATTACTTGCAGCGCCGCTGTCACACTGAACTCAAGACCTACACCGGTCACGACGGCCCGGTGCGCAGTGTCGCCTGGAGCCCTGATGGCCAACTGATTGCCTCGGCTGGCAGCGGCAACAACTCACTCATCCTGCGCGACGCCGCTACCGGATTACCCCGTTGGCAACTGCCGGCCAGTGAGACGGGTGAGATCAGCCGGCTACTCTTCCGAACAAGCGTTGAGCTGGTTATCGCCACCACCCAGGGAACGATAACCGTGCGGAACTGCAAGACGGCTAACGTCACGACGACTATTTTGCAACGCGCGCAACCAATCGCCGACGTGGCTCTCAGTACCAATGGTCACGTGCTCGCGATCGCTGCTGGTAACTGGCTCTATCTCTATGACCCCATGAACACTGCTCTGCTCTGGTCAAAAGAGATGGCCCCCGGCCGCCCGCTTACCGTTGCTCTGCATCCCACTGAAGCTGTACTGGCCACAGGAGACACCCAAGGCTTTCTCAAACTGTGGAGGACTACCAGCGGAGAAATAACCAAAACGATTGCCAGTCATCACGCCGTCATTCGCACGCTTGCCTTCAGTCCTGATGGCAAAGAGTTGGCTTCCAGTGGTGACGACAAGACAATCCGGTTGTGGCACCCGTCAACCGGCGAGCTGCGCCAAACACTGACCGGCCACACCGGCACGGTGTGGAAAGTTGTCTTTAATCGAGACAACACGAGCTTACTGTCCGCCAGCGAAGACAGCAGCCTGCGCGTCTGGCACTGCCCAACCGCTCAGCCGCTACTCACGCTGCGTGGCCACCGCGCTGGCGTGAACGATCTCGCTCTGCATCCGGCCGGTCACCAACTGGTCTCCGGCAGCCAGGACACCACCTTCAAAACGTGGGATGCACTGGCCAGCCGCGATACGCTGGTACTCAAACCAGACACGGTGACTACCTCTCT
>CAYJWZ010000047.1:0-5981 GCA_964374055.1 uncultured Candidatus Saccharibacteria bacterium
AAGTCCCGTTTTTTTCCCACCAGTACTGGTCGCCGGCCCGCGGCTCGATAATCGGTCGCGCCGGATCACGCTGGGCTGGCACATCCAACTGTCTCAGTTCCATGCTTTTTAGTGTACCATTCGGCAGTAAGCACACTCCCCGCAACCTTCGGCTTCCAGAAACTTCAGCGCTTTAATATCACTCCAGACTGATCGAATCTGTTGTTCGACTTCTTTCACGTCTTTCTCGGTTAACTCGTACTCTTTTTTCACAAATTTCCCGGTGCGCTTACTCGGCTCGACAAAATCAACTTCACCCCAGCGCACCGTATATGGAAAACGCTCCGACCGATCCGCCAGCAGTTTATAAAACACCACTTGCCGCCAATAATCACCGCCATGTTTTAGAGCTGCACTCTTGGTATCCGGATTGCCTGTTTTGTAATCTACTACTTTTACCAACTGTCGTTTCGAATCAACGATTTCAATTTTATCCACCAGACCAGTCAACGGCCGGTCGTCCAAGCCTGCCTGACCGGCCGGCAGGCGCACATGGTGTCCGTGAAAATTATATTCCGTCATCGCCCCCGCCTTAAATTCTGCCCGATAGTGATCAAAATATTCCCCGAGCACTGCCTGCCCCAACACCAGCAAATCCCGTTGCATCGTCTCCAGTAGCACTGCGCGCTTAAGATGCTGCTCATACTGTTTGAGCAACCACCCGCGATTAATCTTCTTAGTACCCCATGCCGCTAGAAGATCACGCAACGCGGCGTGCACGGCCGTGCCAAATGCCAGATGCGCCGGCTTAAACTCCGGCACCCGCAACAAATTCCGATAATAGAAAAGCCGCGGGCACTGTAAATAATTATTCAAGTGAGTCACGCTCATGACATAGCTGGGCAAAATAGACTTGAGCCAGCCGCGCACGTCATCCTTGGACAACCGAGCAGGCACTGCTGCCAACAACGTAAGCGGCGGTATAAGCTCCGGCGCTCTCTCCGCCTCTATCATCAGCGAGTGATACTGTTCCGGCAGTTCGCTTAAGAAGACCGAAGCCACCTGACCCCGGCCCCGGCTGTCTTTCCGCGCATAGGACAAATACAACTGTCGCTTAGCCCGCGTCATGGCCACATAGAACAGTCGCCGCTCTTCCTCGTTGCGCGCCGCTATCGGCGTATGGCGTACCACTCCCGGCGGCAATAACACCCGGTGGTGCCGCGCACTATTCCCCCAATGCCCGTCCGTCAGCCGAATCACAAACACATGCTCAAATTCCAACCCCTTAGCCCGATGCGCCGTCATGAGGCGCACCCCGGTATCGGTCACCGCCGGTACCGGCGCCTCCAGCGCTACGTTATTCTGCTGCATCATTTTGAAACGCCCCAGTAAAACCGCCAGCGATAACTGCGGTTCCGCCCGATTAAATCGCCGCACTTCGGCCAGTAAACGATTCAACTGATAGAGAGAATTAATATCGGCCACATGGAGTAAACCAGACTCCTGCACCACCTGAGCCACTATGTTTTGCACGGTTTCGTTTTGAGCAAGCTGTTCCCAGCTCGCCAGCTTTTGTAAAAAAGTGCGAAAGAGTGGTCGCTCGTTCAGTACCGCAAATAACGATCGCCGCTCTCGGCCCGCGGTATGGATGGCTTGCATAACCGCCAGGGGATCCAACTGCCACCAGTCAAAATAAAGAAGCGTGGCCAACAAATCATCACGTCCGGGCAGGGCGATATAGGTAAGGAGTGTTATGAACTGCTGCACCCGGCGATCCGTAAAGACATTTTCATTACCTTCTAATTGAAACGGGATCTCGAGCTGTCGCAGCATGGTAACAAGCGATGCGGCATCGGCATGGTACCGGTAGAGCACCGCAATTTCGTGAGGCGCCACCCCCGCCGCCAGCAATTGCTGCATGCGCCGCCCAACCGCATAATCTTCACTCGTTTCCTCGGCGTACGCCGCAATGGTAATCGCGGCGTCACCCTCCGGTCGCGTAGCCGTTAAAGCCGGCCGCTCCAGCGGTAAAACGCGCCCGGCAGTTGGCGTATTCTGCATCACCTGCCAGGCCGCATCCAGCAGCGACTGCGGGCTGCGATAATTGGTTTGCAAGGTAATCAAACTAAGGCCAGACGCATACTGCGTATGAAAAGTCAGCAAATTTTCCACCGCTGCTCCCTGAAACCGGAAGATCGATTGATGATCATCGCCCACCACAAACACATTCGGGCTGTCCTGGCCCGAGGCCAGCACAAATAACAGCTCATTTTGTGCCCCGTTTGTATCCTGATATTCATCGACTAACACATATTGCCACCGTTCCTGTACCTCCGCCCGCAATGCAGCATCAGTCTGTAAACGCTCCAGCACTCTTAAAATCATGTCCTCATAGTCGTAGCGCCCACGCCTAAGCAACGCCTGCTGATAATGCTCATAGACAAAACTCACCACCGGTTGATATCCCGCTTGCCGTTGCAGTTGCTGGAACCACTGCTGCAGCCACTGTTTTAACCGTGTCCGAATTTTACTGTCACTCAACAAAGGGTGATCAGCAAAAAATACTTTCAGCTGCTCGCTGGCGGCTGGATAGTCCTTCGCCGCCGCTAACAGCTTTTTTTCGAGCGCCGCACACGCTGCTTCGGTTCTTGTCTTCGGGGTAAGACCTGCAAAGTTTCTGATGAGCGGAGCCGCCGCCTTTAAAAACCGCTCCAGGGTAGCAATAAGGTGCTGATACTGTTTAAGCGATACACCTTCTTGCTTCAAGCTTCGCACTGCTGCCAACAGGGCTGGCACAAACAAATACGGATTGCTTATGGGCTTGAGCGCATGTGGCCCTTTCAGCTCATCCATGCTCTCCTGAAAAATCTGCAATCGTTCCAAATCAGTCAACGGCAGCAACTCCCGCGCGCCAGAAAATTTTTCCGGATGCTCTTGCATCAGGGCATTACCAAACGAATGAAAGGTATAAATACTCACCGCATAGGCTGCTTTCCCGATCAGGTTTACCAGCCGTTCCCGCATCTCGCGCGCGGCCGCCTCCGTGAACGTCAGACACAAAATATTCTCCGGATCCATGTGGGTTTCCTGCAAAATTCTCCCTACCCGCATCGCCAGAATCTGTGTTTTCCCCGTCCCCGGGCCAGCCAGTACCATGACCGGTCCCTCAATCGCATCCACCGCCGCCTGTTGCTGGAGGTTCAGTGTTTTATACGCCCGCTCAAATTCTTTAACGGTGGATTCCATATGCTTACCTACAGACTACGATCACGCCTGGCCAGAAACAAGCTCAAACCGACTACCGCCAAGATCATCGAAAGTGTCTGCCCTCGCGTCAACCCCCACACCAGCAGCGAGTGTGTGGGCTCCCGGAAATACTCCAGTATAAATCGTAATAACCCGTAGCCCATCAAAAAAACGGCGGTTGGCGTACCGGTCGAAGCTTTTTGAATAAATCTAAAACTTACCAGTGCCAAAAAAAGATCCTTACCCACCGCCAGCCAGGCCACCGGATAACGCCGGCCTGTTTCGTCGATAATCCGCCCGTACAATTCCTGATTAATAAAGTTCCCCACGCGGCCTAGCGCCAGCCCGATCGCTGCCGGCACCACGGCGATATCCGTCAATTGCCAGAAAGAAACTTTTTTCCAGCGCGCCACCAACCATAACGCCACGCCCGCCCCGACAAATCCGCCATGCGCCGACATACCGCCCTGCCAGATCGCCCACGGCGTCACCCATTCATACAGCAACACATATCCCAGCCGACCACCGATCACCGCCCCGGCCATTACGATCGTCACCACGTTTAACCATTCCTCTCGGCTCCAGTTTATCCCCCGATATGTTTGCAGCAGTGGCAACATGACCCAGGCATTCACCATGGCCACCACATACAACACGCCATACCAATAGACGGAAATACTCCCCAACTGCATCGCGATCTCCCGCTGCGGCAAAAATTCGACCATACTTCCATAATACCCCTCTCCCTGAATAGGGAGAGGGTAGGGTGAGGGTGAACAAAAAAAGACCCGAGAAACCTTTCGCGGGCCAGATTCCACCCTTCGGGTGGAATCTGTTGTTTTAGAGCGACACCAAGGCTGCCCGCCGCTTTTCGGCTTCGGCCAGCTTTTGCTGGAACGGCTGGTTGGTCGGGTCCAGCGCCACCTGCCGCGACCACAGTTCGCACGCCCGCATGGCCGTGAAAGCTGCCGCTGCTTTGCCAAACAGCCGCTCGATCACCAGCGACTTCCAGTAGTGCAGCGCCGCGCGATGGTGATAGTTGGCCGCAAAGCCGTACTTCAGCAACGCGCAATCCCACAAACCCAGCGCCGTGATCAGATCCACATCGTCGCGCGCCTTTTCCTGGAAGAACCGCGCGGCGTTGTTATAGATGTGAGCCACGCGTACCTCGTCGCTGCGATGCTGCAGAACTCGCATCAACACCTCGTCGTGGGTGAACAGCGTCGAATCTTTTGCCCGCGCCCGGATGAGGAGCGCGTTTGTCGCCGCCACATTCGCCGGCAGTTCGCCAACCAGCTTTCGTAGGCTCGTGTCATCCACGTAACCCGGCACAGCCGCATACATAGTGGCCAGCAACTCCCTTGCCTTGGTCACTCCGCCAGCTGCCAGGGCCAGATCATGCGCATCCTTGTACTCCCCGCGATGGTAGTGGCACCAGCCCTCTAAGGCCAAGTACTCTCCACGCTGAGGATCGCCTTCTGGTGGCATGGAATGGCCAATCAGCTCCAACGCCTCGGAAAACCTGTCCTGATCGTACAACTTCTGGGCTTGCTCAAGACTCATGCGAACCTCCCTTCAAAGAAACGAACATTCCCCTAGCCAACCTGCCTGCCGCCAGGCAGGTCTAGAGGATGTTATACAATAACAAAAAGTAAGCCCTGTGTCAAATTAGGTTATTTCCCTCTCCTCAAGTGAGGAGAGAGATGGCCTGCCTGCCGGCAGGCAGGGGTGAGGTGCTACAACCGGTGCCGCCACTGCTGGCCACCCGCAATGAAGATGTTATCGGCCAGGAAATCGAGCTCGAGTGCCGTGCGGACTAATTTGGCTGCCTGCTGCGGCGTGCCAATCTCACCGGTTGGAGTGTTTTTAATAATTTCAACTTTCTCGGCTGGCGGAAAACCAGCCGGCTCCAAAACCATGCCCGGGTGAATATTAGCTACCCGAACCACCCCATGAAAACTCGACTGCAGGGCCATCAGGTAATGTCGAAAGGCTGCTTTCGATGCCAGGTAGGCGTCGTATCCTTCGTACGGGTGATCCACCGCCCAATCAATAAACGCCACAATCGGCGCGTTTTTTACTCCGCGCGCTTTAGCAGCTTCCGCAAATCGCCTGGCCACTAACATATTGCCAAAGGCATTAATCGAAAACATTTGTTGCAGAAATGCCAAGTTAAAAGCATCGGCTAGATCTGGCCTAAAGATCGACGCCATGCTGACTAAGCCATCAATCACACCAACTTCCTGCATCAACTTGTTCACGGCTGCTTCATCAGTCAGATTTGTTTGATAAGCCCGCGCCTTCGGGTGTGCTTCGGTGGGATCTTTCAAGTATGTCATGGCCAGCTTAGCACCAGCGGCCAGTAGCTCGTCCGCTACCACGTGGCCAACCCGGGCACCGCCGGTTATGAGAATAGTCTTGTTCGGGAGTTCCATCCTGCTTCGGGTAACAAAGATAAAGCTAAAGCAACAATAACTAAGTTCTTAAGCATGTACTGCCCCTCCAACGTTGGCACAAACCACCCCTGCCAGGCGATTGAAGGCAACAAAAACAGCGGCATAATAGTTGTCGCCATGTGTAGTAACAAAAGACTGACCGCCCACTTAGTCAGGCGAGGAAATAAAAAGAGAATACCAATCACCATCTCCAAAATCCCGAAGCCAACAACAAAGCGGTCAAAGGTGACAAAGGGCAGCGTCTTTTTAAGCAACGCTTCCACCAGCGGGCTGGCCGGGCTGTCCGTCACTACCTTCAGC
>CAYJWZ010000048.1:0-5898 GCA_964374055.1 uncultured Candidatus Saccharibacteria bacterium
CCAGTAACCTGTAACCAGTAACCTGGACATAAGAGTTAGGAATATCGAGCAGTTTTAGGAGAGCGAGGTTTTGGTTGATGTCGTGGAGGGAAGGGTCTTCGGGGAGGGAATGAGTTAGAAGAAAGTTACTGGCGGGGTTGGAGCGGAGTGGATACTGGTGGGCAATGCGAATAGGGGTGTTGCTTAAGAACGTGTAAAGAGTGCCTTTCCATAGTTGGCCGGGGGAAAGCATGATTACGATATCGAATTTTTCACGGCGAAGGCGATGTAGCAGTTTGAGATGGTTAATAAGAGATTGTTTGATTGGTGCTTCGATGACGGTGTTTATGTTAGCGTCGTTTTCGGCGAGCTCTTTAGTGCCACGAGGAGCCACCCAGACGGTGACGTGCCAGTCGGGGTGAGCTTTTTTTAGCGCTGCAAAAACTGGTGATTGCATCAAAAAATTGCCGATTCCGGAAAGCGCTAGTATCAAAACTTTTCTAGTGGGGGCCGAGTTCGTCATAGAGTTTTAATAGTTTGCCAACGCTTTTGTCCCACGTGAAGTTAGCGGCCACATGGTGCTGACCCTGCTGGCCGAGTTGCCGGCGGAGAGTGGGATTTTTCAAGAGTGTGCTGACATGGGTGGCTAACTCATCATTGGTTGTGAATAGTAAGCCGGCCTGATTGTGAGGCGCAACGTAGGGCACGGCAGCGATGTTTCGGGCGACAACAGGCGTGCCACAGGCCAGGGCTTCGGCCAGTACAATCCCAAAAGCTTCATAATGTGAGGGGTGTAGCAGCAGCGTGGCGTGCTGCATGGCGGCAATTTTTTCCTCTTCGGGTAATTTACCGAGCCAGTGGATATGTTCGCTGACACTTAGCTCTTTGGCGCGGCGTTTTAAGAATTTTTTGGCACCAAAATCTTCGCCGATCACTACCCATTGAGCATTGGGATATTCTTTTAGAATCGTCGGTAAGGAGTTGACGACGTCGATTAGCCCCTTGCCTTTGGCAACGCGACCGACCGTGAGCAGTATTTCGCCGGTGATATTTTTAGCGGTAAACGGGTCAGGTTTGGGGTGAGTATATTTTTCCATGTTGATGCCGGGTGGGATAAGTTCAAAACGCTTAACAGGAAAGCCGGCTTTTTCGATCAATGATTGTTCATGGGGGGAAATAACGACCACCATATCGGCGGCGGCAAAGGTTCGACGACCAATCGTTTTTTTATACAGTTGCCAGAGTGGTTTACGGCGGGTGTCATTTTCATAATAAAGGGGATGAAAAATAAATGGCCGGCGGTTTTGGCTGGCCCAACGGGCGGCGGTATCGGCTGGTTGGTACCAAAAACTATAGGCTTCGACGATGTCCGGGTTGTGATGGGTTAGGTAATACGGCAGAGCTTGTAAGCGTGGGTAGGTGATGAACGGCGTGGCTAGGTGGTGGAGGCGCTGGACGTGGAGTGGGTCGTCGAGTAGTAGACCGGGATCCAGTTCACTGATCGGGCCGTGGGTGCGCATTTTACTGGTAAGCACGCGAACGTCGCGTTTTGCTTCCATGTTGCGCGTGCGTTCGACAATTTCATGGACATAGGTTTCTGTTCCTCCGGAAGCAGGTGGGTAACGCAGCGCAACGTGCACAATTCTCATAGAAATTTTCGACCCAGGTTAAATTCGTAGTAAGCGGACATAACGCACCACATAAAACCGGCCCAGCCATCCTTAAAACCATGGCGATAGAAAAATAGTTTTATAAATTGACGGCTGCTTAAGCGCCACGGGAGTAGCAACGAGCGAGTAACCGGCTGGCCGGAACGGTGGGTACCGGTGCGGCGCATTTCTTTAGCTTCGAGGGTTGTGTAGTGCCGCATTTTATCGAGGTAGGAACGGATGGTGTCATGGGAATAGTGCAGGAGAATACCGGGTAATAACTTAGAATATTTATCGCCCAGCCTTAGGCGGGTGCCGTTATTTAGTTGTACCTGTTCGTGAACGTAGTCGGCGGTCCAGTGGCCGGCGCTTTTGCGGAAGAGGCGGGGGTTGTGACCATAGAGGGTCCGCAGCGGCTTGCCTAAGAAAACAGTGACAATGCGCAGCCAGAAAAAATCACATGTATTGTTGGGAGTGGTCGTCGCGGTTATGATGGCTTCGCGGAGCTCAACTGTTACTTCTTCATCGGCGTCGATAAATACTATCCAATCACCTTTAGCCTGGCCAGCCGCAAAGTTTTTTTGGGCACCGTAGCCCTGCCAAGGATGAGGAATAACTTTGGCTTTGTATTCATGGGCCAGGGCGATCGTCTTGTCGGTGCTGCCGGAATCAATCACAAACTGCTCGTCGGTAAAGGCAAGGCTTTTTAGGCAAGCCGCAAGGGTTGCCTCGTTATTTTTGGTGAGTATGATGGCTGATAACATCCCGAATGGTTCTAACAGCAACGGGTAGATGTGTCAAGAACTTAAGATGCTGCGCAAAATCTTTTTGGCTGACGGTATGTTTTAGGTCAGTCGGTTCGTCAGTGATAATATGATACGTTTCGATAAGCCACGAGTTGGTGAGGTTAGCCCAGAGGGCCAGTACATTAGCCTTGAAGGGTGAGAAATTGTGGCGAGTGAAATTGAATGTGTGTAGGAGTAGCGGGTTACGAGGGGGCAGCGTTTCAAACCCATGATGCGTGGTTCGGCCGGCCCGGTAATACTGCTGGGCGGCGGCTTCAACAGCATCATTTACGGCACCACCGGGGTAAACGATGGTCGTGGCCTTTAATTTAGCAGCCGGTTCGCGTAGTTCAGTTTCCAGTTCGGCCGGTGATAGATGTGTGAGATCAGTGTGGTGCACGGCGTGAGCGGCAATTTCCACTGTTGGACTACTCAAGCTGAGCCACTGCGGCCAGCCGGTAAGGAGTAGGCCAGTGTTGGCTGAGAGATTGTCGTGGTTCAGGGGAATAGCAAACGTGGCAGGCAGTTTGTGTTTCTGTAGCAGTGGCACGATGTGGTCATAGATATGGGTATAACCGTCATCGAAAACGAGCGAGACGCAGCCTCGAGAGTTCATGGGGCGAGTGATTTAATCAGATTGAGTACTTGTTGTCCGGCTGTGCCATCGGTCACGGTGATCATTTTTTTTATGGTGGCCGCTCGCTCGGCGTGCTGTTGCCCGGGGTTTTCCAGGTAGCTCTGTAGGGCGCGAATAAGTTGTCGTGGGCTGTGAACGACGCGGGTAGCGCCGTCGGCGACCAGATCATGGTAATGTTGCTGGAAATCACGATAGACCATGGAGCGATACCAGCGCCACCAATCGAAACGGCGACCATACTTAATGTTAATGACCGGACGATCGGCCAGGAGCGATTCTATGGCCACAGTGGAGGAGTGGTTGACGAGCACGTTGGTGTGTTTAAACAGGGCGACGAGCATGTATATGTCAGCAAGGGTTGGATTGTACAGAAAAGCGGGTAGGGGAGCGTTTTCCTGCCGGCCAAAGGAATAGCGAACGACGGCGCCCAATGGTTCAGCGTAGGCTTTGTGTCTGGCCAAATTGCCACCGGGGTGGACAGAGACATAGATTTTACTAGGCAAGGGAGCTAGTGTCTTTAGAATATAGTCGGAGGGATATAGTTCAGTCGTGGCGACATGGACTAGCCTGGCAGTGGGGTCGGGGAGACCAAGCGTGGCAAAGAGCTGTTCGCGGGTGGGAAGCTTACTGGTATGGGCAAAGAAATCGAGCCGCGGCGCGCCGGTGATCGTGATTTTTTCCGGAGCGATGTCAGGAAAGACACGTACTATATGATCACGCATTATGGTGTTCCAGACAGCTAAGTGATCAGCGATTACCTGGGGGCGACCATTGTTCTTGAGGCGTTCCATTTTCCAGACGTTGTCCCAACTGGCAACAAAAGTGAATGTTGGCAGACTGAGGCGCCGCGCGGCTTCGAGAATGGGAACATCTTCGGGGTCGAGCCCACTGGTGGTAGTAATGACAACCGATGGATTTAGACGGCGCAATAGTTTTTCATTCTCCTCGGTTGTCGCCGGGTTATTTTCAAAGTCGAATTTTGTCCCATAGGTTGGAAAAATCTCGGTTCGATAGGGAGCGCCGGGCGTGATCACGGTTACCCGTTGAATGGCCGGATCTTCCTCGAGTAATGATTTCAGCGGCAACAGTAATTCACGAGCGTGAAAGCCCGAGGGTACGGAGATGACGAGATGCATAAGTTAAGGGTAGGGGTAAGAGCGAAAGAAGAGCAACTACGAGGCCGAAAGCGGTGATGAGCATACCACGGCGGAGAGCGTAAATAGTCCTAACCGAACAGGCGTAATTTCCAAACGCTCCATAAGGCTTCACGAACAATGGCGCGGCTCATTTTGGACTGGCCGCTGCGCCGCTCGGTAAAGATAATCGGTACCTCAACGATTCGTTGGCTTTTTTTCCAGGCACGGAAAGTCATAATAATCTGAAAGCCGTAGCCATCAGCTTTGACGGTGGGTAAGTCAATTGCTTCAAGTGTTTCCCGCCGCCAGGCCTTGAAGCCGCTGGTGGCATCGCGAAACGGCATGCCGGTGATCAGGCGGACATACCAGCTGCCGCCGAGGCTTAGGAGAAGGCGGCGCAGCGGCCAGTTGATAACGCTAATGCCGTTGACATAGCGGGAACCAAGGACAAGATCGTGGTCGGTTAATTTTTCGAGCAAACGAGGTATGTCGGCCGGGTCGTGAGAAAAATCAGCGTCCATTTGCACGATCTGGGTGGCGCCCTTCGATAAACTCAGGGTAAACCCTTCGACGTAAGCGCTGCCTAAACCTAGTTTTCCGGAACGGGTTTTCAGGTGTAAGTTGGAGTACTGTGACTGAAGCGACCGGACGAGGGTAGCGGTACCGTCAGGCGAACTATCGTCAACGACCAAGATATTGAAATTTTCAATTGGCAGAGCAAAAAGAGCCGAAATCATACGGCCGATATTCTCTTTTTCATTGTAGGTTGGAATGACTAGCCACGGAGTATTCATACCGGAAGCATATCACGGAGAAGGGCCATAATTTCGTCGACCGTGATAACAGCCAGGCCTGATTTGGTAGCTTGTCGGCCGGGGCGAAGCCAGTCTTTAAAACCTTGGCCCAATTGTTCGGCGGGAGTGAGCTCGCCTGGTTTGTGTTTCAGGAAGCGAAAGGGCGGCGCGGCCGGCCCCAGTAACGTACGGTGGCGGCGAGGTTGGTCGGTGATGTAGTGATTCAGGAAGTAGGCTGGCGCGGCGCGCTGCAGGATCTGGTCAGCATACAGAGTGATTGTTGGTAAGCCGGCCGCCGCGGCAAAGTGGAGCGGGCCGGAAAGCACGCCGATACCAACGTCGCCGTGCAGAAGGCGGGCACTATTTTCGCGCAGGGTTAGCGGTCGGCCTTGGTAGGTTGGAATGTGGCGAGCGCCAAACCAGAGGGGCAGCCGGCCGTAGGTTTTTTTGATAGCTTGCTCAAGTGCTGGAATTTTGCCGATATCCCAGCCGCGCGTGGTGAGGCCATCCAGGCCTTCGAGCAAAATAATGCGCGGCCGAGGCGTATTTTGCATCACCGCGGCCGCGACTTGTTTATCCTGTTCAGTGAAATAGATTTTATAATTGCTGTATGTTTCGTTCGGCAGGCCGAGCAGCGTATACATTGCTTGCAGTGGATTTTCGTCGTAGGTCAGGCCGAAGTCCAGTTGGTACACGCCATCATAGTGGCCAGAGTTTTTCTGCTCTTCAAAGTAAGCTTTGTTCCAGGTGGGAAAAGATTTTCCTTCTTCAACACAGACCTTTTTATCCAGCGACAGTTTGGTGTCATGCCAATGAACTAATTGATCAATGTGCGGATTGGTCATTATGAGCGCAATGCAAAAGCCGTCCTGATTACGTTTCCCCCAGCCTTCGCCAAGGCTTCGGCTGGCAGGCCAC
>CAYJWZ010000049.1:0-1206 GCA_964374055.1 uncultured Candidatus Saccharibacteria bacterium
GACGATGCGGCACGATCAACTTCAATGAGTTTAAATCCGGCAAATCATACTGCGAAAAAGCTGACACCATGCCAGTGAACACCCGCTCCGCTTCCTCCGGCTGCCGGACCGCCACCCCCACCCGAATCGTCACCGCAAACTGCTGTTCTTTCAGTTTTGCTTCCACCAGCTCTATCCGCTGTTGCGCCCCCGGTGTCAGATGCACCGGCTTGTCTTGCGGCTCATCTTTCTTTTTCGTTTTAAGCATTTTCTCCGCTTCCGTAAAGAAAACGTTGTTACGCGTTCCGACGTCCTTCCGCTTACCGGCCATCGTCTGTCGGGCCGCTTTCCGCCCCTTATGTCGCGTTCGCTCGCTCGCCGCCGTACAGACAAACTGAATAACCGCCGCATCGGTTTGCTGAATCTTGGCCAAGGCCCCCGTCAACGACTGCATGGGGTCGGCTTCCAGCTCTTTATACGTTGCCAGAGGTAAATAGTGTTTGCGCCGCAAAGTTAGAAGAGCCCCCCGCACCGTATCCCCCGGCTCGTAAATGGTAAAATCGGCCTTCGGGCGCACTTCGGCATCGGGATATAAAGCATAAATTTGTTTCTCTAAGTGATCCAAGAACCGGCGCTCCGTGCCAGCATAAAAACCAATCTTTCCGTTATCCTGGGCCACAATTTCAAACACGACGACCGGGCGGCCATACAGCCATCGATCCCAGCCCTTACTTGGCAAAGTGGCCAGCGTCGACAAAAACTGCTCGGCCACCGCAATCCGCTCTTTAATATCGGCCCCGACCCCTTCTTCCTTTTCGTCAGCGCCTAAATCCTTCGGCAGTAACACCTGCAGCATTTCAACATCAAGCATGCGCCGTAATCTTGCCCGCTCGCGCACAATTCGCCCCAACACCCACAGCGCAATACCGGCTGCCGTAAGCAGCAACAAAACAAGCACCACTCCAAGCAACGTCATGCCAACCAAACTAACGCCATATAGACAAGCAAGAGCGTCCCGACGAGCACACTGGCTGCCGCTAAAAAAATCCAACCCAGCGGCTGCCGTTGCAACCCGTGCTGCTGCATCAGGTCGTACATCTCGCCCGTCAACACATCATGCAACAAATCCAGATTCCGCGGATAATGACCGCTTTTCTTGGCTTGCCGAATCGCCGCCGGTAAATCCTGGGCGAAGGCCACGTCTACCAGTTGTTGCACTTCGGCATG
>CAYJWZ010000049.1:1306-5799 GCA_964374055.1 uncultured Candidatus Saccharibacteria bacterium
CCGCCGGTAAATCCTGGGCGAAGGCCACGTCTACCAGTTGTTGCACTTCGGCATGTTCGGCTGGCGTGTGTTCCCACGGCATTTTGATTGTCCCAACTGTTTCCCCGGCCTTCGCAAACTCTTCCTGTAATTCTTGCTGAATCCGTGCCCTTCGCCCGCCGGAGCCTTGGCGCAGGCGGGTTGCCTCCCCATCCTCCACCCGCTGCTGAAACCCCTGCGCCCCTTCCGGTGTTGGAAATACTAACGTCTCGCGCTCATACTTGGACCGCTCCTTGCTGATAGCCATGCTCTACAGTATAGCGCACCCGTTAAGTTGCAAATCACCCCCTGAATTCGTACGATGGCTGCATGACTCAAAAGAAAAAGAAGAAAGCTATCGTTCCCGCCCCTGACTCGAAACTGCTGCCGTGGCAGAAATGGCCACCCACCCAAATATTTCCTTTGGAAGAAGGCTCACGCGCCGGCGTCGTGGTAGACCAAAAAGGCAATCCACAACTGTTTGTTTTTGACACCAATGCCCTGCTTGACATTCTCTCAACCATTGACGAAGCACTGGCTGATAAATTGCCAGCCGCTGACTATCACTCCAAACAAGCGAACCCGAGTGGCTGGCTCATCGATGAAATTGAGTCTCACTTACCGGTAAGCAACCCGTATGTCCAGTCGCTTAAGGATGCAATCGCCGAAGCCGAGGCTAAAGGCTGGGTGCCGTTCGAAAAAATCAAAGAGGATCTGCAAATTCCCTGACGCGACACCACATGCATGCCATTGTTTTCACGCCGCGCGGAAAACGCGAACTTAAAAAGCTACCCGGAAATATTCAGCAGCGCATCCTGAAAAAACTCCAGGAAAACGCCAAGCTGGCCGACCCGCTGCTACGCGCCCGGCCGCTCGTCAATTTGCCACCGGCTACGCACCGGTTTCGTATCGGCAACTATCGCGCTTCTTTCTACTTCCAAAACGGCATCATCTTTATCGAACGCATCGAATCACGCGGTCAAGCCTACCGCTAATATTCAGATCCGCTCTCAAAACCCCTCCGCTCCTTGCGTTCTGCCATACTCTACAGTATAGCGCGTTTTATTTTGCGCCGCCTTGCTCGGTTTGCTTGCTTTCCTCCCAGAAACTGCGCCAGTCTCGTAGCGGCTTAAACTGCAATGCCCGGAATTCATAATAACTAAGGAACTCGTTTGTGCCCATCTCGACCGCCACATCGGCTGCCTCCTCCCACGCCGCCTCCATTTTGTTCTGAGCAAGAACGTCTGCTAAAACACGGGCTTGAATTTCCTCGGCGAAAACCCAACCACGCTTCCTTTGTTTAGTCAGCGCTGCTTTAATACCCGTTTGCTGTCTCTTAAGTTTCTTTTCCCATAAGTCGCCGCTCGGTCCTGCAAATGTCTTAATTTGCTCTAAAATATTCTCTTTTGTGAAAACTGCCCCATCCTTCGCCAGCTTCGCAATAATCGGCCCTGCCTCATCCTCCACCGGTTGACGCATCACCTCTAAATAGTTCCTGAGAGTCTCTTCGTTCCTCGCTTGTAACAACTCTGCCCACCTTTGCCCTCTTTTCTTCTTCCAGTTACTCTCGACCAATTTCTGTGAGGGCGGTGACTCTGGTTTTGGTTGCCTCGGCTGCCCGACTTGTTCCGCAGCTGGCGGAGACTCCTCTCGCGACACCGGCAAAACTGGCTGTTCTGTCTTCTGAATAACGCCAGCTCCACTGCTCTTCCAGAACTCTATCAATGCTTTCAGCATCTTTGGTTTCTCGCGCAAATAATTCAGATCAAACTCCGCACTCCATGCCTTAGAATCCGCCGCTGGTCTCCATGTGCCACCACGCTCTGTCGTCTCTTTGTCATAGTCTTCTAAAAACCTATCAATATTTTTAGACAAATCAGTATCACGTAAACCGTTCAGGGCTGCCGGGTTTTCCATTAATTTTGCCTGTACTTCGGTCAGTAAATGATCAGCATGATCAAGCCATTCAAGTTCATCAGCTGAAGCTGGAACTGTCCGAGGATGTGCTTCATTCGTTTTGGGCTTCACATGACCGATGACTTTATCAACCAGTGACGCCCCGCGTTGTTCCGCAGAGAGCGGAGGTGCTTCAACCAGCGGAACATTCAGCGGTAATTTATCATCCTCACTACCGGACCCACCACCTTTTTCAGCTCCAGCTGGTGGCACTGATTCAGCTTCAGCCGGAGTAAGAACGCCCAGATTTTCCACAGAAAACTTCTCATCTGGCTTCGCCGGGCTAGGCTTCTCTTTCCTCTCATAACGAACAATGGTGTCTAAGTCCATATCTTTCGAAAAAATTTCCTTTGTAACTATCTTTTCCTCGCTCACATATTCCCTCCCTGTATGTTCATTGTGTCGAACAGTCTCAATCTTAACTGTGCCATTATCTCGAACAGTTACTTCGCGACCGTCATCAAAAACAATCACGTCGCCTTCCTGAAAATCGGCTGCCTCAAGCTTCGAATTTTTCAACTCACTCTTAAGGCTGGCTTCGTTTGGCCAAAGTGCTTGTTTTTCTTCACGCGAAAGCGCAGGACCAGTCAGATTTTTGTCAAGACGAGCAAGCTTATTGCGCACAATCTGCCGCCGCGCCAAAATATCCGCCGGTGATAACTGTTCCTGCCCCTGTTCAGAATTGCCCTCTGCCACCGGTTCGGTTGCAGACGACGGCGCCGCTGCTTCGGGTTTCCCACCCTCCGGCATAGCTCCCGCTGCAACCGTGGGTTTTGATGCAGACTTCGGAACCGGCATACCCCGATCTAATGCTTCCTTTTTCTCAATAATCGCCAGGTCACCAAGATAACGTCCCACTTTAGCCGGATCATACATGAGTGTTTTCGTGTGCTCCACCAGCGCATCTTTGACGTCGCCAGTAATCGGAAGCCCCTGCTGAGTAGCGCGCGTATACAACGCCTGCAATCGAGCATACTTATCCCATTTTTTCTGCTTATAATACTCAGCAAGGCCTATTTTGGTTGTAGCTTTCAGGCGCAGATCATCGGCCAGTTTAATACCCAAATAACGAGCCTGGGCCCGTCGCTTGACGTAGTGGTCTACATGGTCCATCACACCAATATTTGTATTTCTAGCTAAGGCTTCTGTTTCAACACGAATTATATTTTGAGCCTCCGATGGTATTTCAATACCAAGATGCTTAGCGCTCACACACAACTCCGCAAAATTTGTGGTGTTTTTTTTAGCCAGACGTTGATTAATATGTTCCTGAATCGAGGCTTTTTCTGCTTCAGAAACCTCAGCCACCATTTTCTTATCCATTAGCCCTAAATATCGCATTCGTACCAAGTATTTAGCCAAAGTCTGCGGATCTTGTTGTAGTTGCTCTCGCTGTTGAGTAAGCTTTTCCCGATTCAGACGGACACTGCCTCCTACACCAGCACGTTTAAGATGGCTAAGCTGGTCAATCGCTTTATAAACACTGTTTGGCTCGTCAGAACTAAGTGTTGCTTCAACTTTTCCTTTGATATCCTCCACATCTTCCGATGAAAGGGCTGTTTGCCCAAAACGTTCAACTTTTTCTGGAGCAGCTTTTTCGAGCACGAGCGGCACTATTGTTTCTAGCATAGCTATAAGTATATCACTTTCGATTTAGATCAAAATCATTTATAACTGGCTTGAAAAGGCCCGATAGTTACCCCCTTAACTACCCGACCAAACTTTCGCCAAAAACCTTTCCCACCCTTCACATAATCGAGGTAAGCGGCAACTTCTGGAATGTTCTTGATTGCCGACCCATAACCTTCCTCCCCTTGTCTTTTAAGCGCTTTCCGGCCAAGTCGGACCGCCCAGTAAGCCGCTGCACCACCTAGCGCCACCGGCCATAAGCCACTTACAACCGCCGCTGTTCCCCCCACCCCAATAGCTGCCGCTGTTTTCGGATGCTTTTTAAGCCATCGCGCTACTGCGCCCGCATCACCTTTTACGTCACCCAAAAAACCCTTCTCCGGACTCGGCTCGGGTTGCTGTACCGCCGACTCCGCTATCGCCTCTACGGGCTTGGAAGCGGCCCAAGCGGCCGCCATATTTTTATCCTCCTCATTAGTAGTCACCGAACCCTCATTCCCCTTTTTTGCCTCAGTCTCATCACGCAACACTTCACCTTCCTGAACTGCTTCTATTGCTACAGTATTGCCATCAACAGTGTCGCCGGTATCAACTGCTGCCGGTTGGGGTTGGTCCGGTGATACAGGTTTAGAAATAGTAGGGCGCTCGCCAGTTTCAGCCCCGTTTCCTTGAGGTACTAGTATCTCAGTTGTCTCACCAAGCCCCTCCTCAACCGTCTTCGCCGCATCCGCCGGCAACCCGGATGGCAGTGGATCATCGAATGGTTCAATGGTGGCCGGCTTTCTTAGCACCGTTCCCTCAAGCTGTTGTGCTAGTACCGCATCATCCAGATATTTATTCCATCGCCTGCCTGTTTTATCTAGACCTATTAACTCACGTACTGCCTGTTG
>CAYJWZ010000050.1:0-5474 GCA_964374055.1 uncultured Candidatus Saccharibacteria bacterium
CAGGCGGACGGCACCACCCTAGCTATTCCGCCGAGCCGTCATTATGAGGTCAATGGGTATGCTAATGGCTGGTGGTTTGACGGTACGGAAGCAGGCGATTTGCGTATTACCTTTAAGCCGCAACGATGGGTCTGGCTGGGGCTGGGGATTTCTCTCCTCACCAGTGCAGTTGGTATGGTCTTGCTTATGCGTTTTCTCATAGTGTATGCTTCGAGACGATGGTCCCGAAAAAATTTCTAGTTCCGGGTGGGGTTGTGATAGTGGCTGCCATCATCGGGATCGGTGTGTGGTTTGGGCAGGCAAAGACACAGCGTGATCCGCAAAGTATCCTCCGTAGGGATATCCTAAGTACCGAACAGAAAATCAACCTGACGTACGCTGACTATGATCCGGGGGTGGCGGCGGAAATAAGTAGTTTTGAGGAGAAAGACGATCTGACGTGGCAAGGCAATGGTTTTTATGACGACCGGACAGCTTTGTCGGGAAAAACCAGCCTTAGTTTGACCTCCACCAATCGCGAGGTCGGTGTCGCTTATACTGATAACCTGCCTCCTTTAGACAACGTCGCTCTTATAGAAACGGCCGTCCGGGTTACTGACCCGGACGATCTGGAAACTTTGGTGGTCTATGCCGGGACACCAGATAAACCACATGCCTATCGTTTTCCGGTTTCAAATCTACGTCCAGACTGGAATATTGTGCGTATGGACCGCGACAAGTTCATACCAGAGGTGGCCAGCAAAGAGACACCGAGCGCCACCGGGCCGACCAAGACTGATCTTCCGCCGTGGGACAAATTGACCCGGATTGAATTTGATCTTACCTCACGGCCCGGCGTAACTATTATCGCTAATTTCGACGGTCTGCGTATCGAGAGAAATAAAAAGTACCGCGATGACTGGAATGTTAACGTTGACTCGTTCCTTGGCCTCGGTAGCTTTAATAACCAGATTTATTTACTGGGGCGGGGCATAGGCGCAGCGGTGGCGACGATGCACGCGGTCACCTCGGGGCAGGACTTTACCTATCAGGCGAAGCTGGTGCCGCGCAATGAAAAGCGATCTGGCTTATTTTTCCGCGGCGACTTTCGATCAAACAATGGTTATATCTTTTGGGTGGGGGGTGTTGATCAGAGTACCTGGGGGGTCAATGCCCGGACGCTCGGGGTTGACGATGTACTGGCAACCGGCGAACTCAACAATGTACGCTTTCGTAAAGACGAGCCTATTTGGCTGAAAGTGGCGACCAAGGGTGAAACTATAGCGGTTTCTATATCGCTTGATGGCAAAGACTATACCAAACTTGAAGCTATTGTTGACACAACGTTTCTCGAGCCGGGCGGAGTAGGCATCTTTGTGGAAGGTGGTGGCGAAACGTTCTTCAATGACTTCTCGTTTTCTCAGTAGCCCGGCGGCGCTCTTGGGGTCGTTTGAGCAGACGCTCTCGGTACTCCGGAAACATCCGGGCGGTCTTGTTGTGGTGCTGGCTGTCTTTTTCTTTTTATATTGGACACGGAGTTTTGGTGAAGCGGTACTGGGTGGGGTGGTGACTTTGGCCGTGGTGGCTCGAATAGAGGGTCGTTTATTTTTTCTCTGGGCACTTATTAGTATTACCTTGTTGCCCATTTTTTATCTGCTAGATCGGCCAGCGCAAGCCGAACGAGTGGGCGTGGTAGCTTTTTGCCTGTTGGGTTTAGGTATTCTGGTTAATGCGATTGATACATGGCGCGCACGAGCCGATTACTGACTGTCATCGAACTAGGCTTTATTGCGCTGGTTGGCCTGACTGTCCTCATGTGGTTTCGCGGGAATACTCTTTTGATGACGAGCGCGTCGGTCTGGCCACTCAACTGGCGCATGTTTTTACAGGAAACACTGTCGGTGTGGGATGATTCGTTTGGACTAGGGGCGGTTACCGTGCGCCAAGTGGCCCTTTTGCCGCTGGCCCTACTGGGAGTAGTTGCCGAGATGCTGGGCGTATCGGCATCGCTTTTTCAAAAAGTTCTAGTCTACGGCTGGTTTGCCGGTTCGGGGTTGGCGATGTGGTGGCTGTGCTTTGTCTGTCGGTTTGGGCGCTTGGCCCGAGTCGTGGCGGCTCTTTTTTACATGACGAGCCCCTATGCTATAACCATTATCTGGTCGCAATCGGACGGGCTGTTCATGCCTTTTTATGCGGCGACTCCTTTTGGTTTAGCGCTTTTTATTTATACTGTTTTTGGTCGCCGGGGGTGGAGAGCGATGGTAGTGGCCAATATGCTTCTGCTCTTAACGATGATTACCGCTGCATTAAGTAACCCGGCCTTTGCCGTTATTTTCTGGTTACCGTGTCTAGTAGCGGTGGTTGGTTGGATTATTTTGCTGCCGAATCAATGGTATACCGTTGGACAATATGCGCTGCGCTTCTTCCTTGTTTGGCTGGTCTTTAACTCATTTTGGCTGGTGCCTTTAGTGGTGGGGGCGCGGGATGAGTTTGTGGCGGCCGATCATCAACTTATCCTGCAAGCAGAGGATCCGAGTCGGGTTTTGCGCGGCGATCTTGATACTTTAGGACTTAACAGTGTGCGGGCCGTTGATGCTTGGCGGCTTACTGGTCTGTGGAGCGTGAATGCAGGGTATGGCCCTGACCCATATTATATTTGGGCACGGCTTATGGCGCAGTGGCCGGCGTTTTTGTTATCTTTCCTTGCTCCGGCGTTGCTTATTCTGGGGATGTGGGGTGTGGGGCAGCGTCGCTCAATAGTATTTTTTGGAGCAATTTTTGTGCTGGCGTTTTTACTTGTTGTTGGCATTTACCCGCCGGTGGCGGAGTGGCGAGTCGCTTTTCTTACTCAGTTTCCGGCTTTGCTGCGGGCCTTTCGGGCAATTTTTGGTAAATTCGGGGTTTTACTGGCGCTTAGCATGGCGCCGCTCATTGGGTTGGGGGTAGCGTGGTTTTATAACACGATACGTTCTTTTTCGCCGCGGGGGGCATTCTTGAGCGTTTTTTTGTTGGTGACAGCTTTGATCGGTGTTGGGGGCTGGCCGGTATGGACGGGCGCTGTTATTCAGCCGGGTGGTTATTTGCTTCAGCCGGGGCGAGTCAAGATACCGGAATTTTATCGTTCGTTTAAGTCTTGGTCTGAAAATCAGCCGGGAATTTTTCGCGTGCTATCGCTACCGCTTTCCAAAACCGGTAGCGTGGCCTATCGCTGGGGTGAGAGTGGTTACATTGGCGGAGATTTTATTCGCTGGTTTTCTCCGGGGCATCCCGTTCTGTTTGGACCGACCGATAAAGCGGTGTTATTAGCTATTGCCCAGGCCATTGAACAAGAATCTTTTTTGTCACCCCTGGGTACCCAGCGGCTGTTTGGCTTGCTCAACTTGGGTTTTGTCCTTGTCCATCGTGATTTTCACTGGCCAGCCAATGCCAACCTGATGATGTTTAATGAGGAGTTGTCTATTAATCGCTGGCTTGATCACGATTTCTTTCATGATGAAGCCGCATGGGGGGGGCTCGTTCTGAAGCGGTTGAGTTCGGCGCCGGTGCCAAAACTGTATGGAGTACGGGAACCAATTTTGGTGGTCGGTTCGGGGGCGCATGTATTTGATCCTTTATCGCTGGAAGAGTTGCCGTTTCCAGCGGCCTTGGTGGCGGTGGATTCAAAGCAGGCGGCCGATGACCGTTTAACCTTTCCGGACATTACCAAACATGTTGTTATTACGACGTCGGTTGATCAGGCAAAGTTAGCGCAAGCGCGCCGTGATTTGAGTGCGGCTCAATCCCAGGAATCACCCCAGCTACAGCAACGGGAAATTGCCGTCCGGATTCTACAGCATTCATTTGAGGGCGGCGATATTGCTCCACTGTATGCGCCGCGAGCAGGAACGTATGTCGTGTCGATGGCGCACACCTCTCTTATGGGTCAAGGGGGCTTACTGGCAGTGACAATTGTAGATGCTAGTGGTGAGCGCCACCAGATCACATCAGAGCTGGCAGCAACTGCCCCGACGGCCGGTGGTTCCCCGTATAAGACGCTGGGCCGGGTGCGCTTACCGCGAGGGACGTTTCAGATTCGAGCGGCTGTTAACGGGGAAATGCTGGGTTCGGTACCGCCCGGAACATTTCTTCTCTACACCCCGTTTGTGACCACACCCGAACCGGCGCCGGCTGTTGACTTTAAGCGGCTGGCGGCTACTAAGTATGTGGCCACTGTTCCCGCTACCACCAGACCGTTTTTGCTGGTTTTTTCGGAAGCGTATCATCGGGCGTGGCAACTGGCCGTTCGTCAGCCTGATGGTTCTTTACGTTGGTTGGCCAGTAAACAGCATGTGCCAGTTAATAGTTACGCCAACGGATGGTGGGTGGATGATGTGGGGACGGGGGAGCTGGTGATTGCCTTTCGATTGCAGCGTTATTTTTGGCTTGGTTTAGGTATAACCGGCGCGGCGCTGCTGGCGAGCCTCTTTTTGCTCGGACACCGCCTTTATTGGTATAGTATAAAACATGCCGCTTAAACGTAGCTACCGTCTTCTTGTCTTGTTTGTTCTGGCCGGGGTTATTTTTCTGATCATTATATTTTTTCCAACCAGTTTATTCTCGAAGCGCGCCGCCACAACATTTAATGAAAATATCCCGGCGGTTGATGGTACTTTTCGGCTGAATTATTCCTCGTATGAACCAGCCAACGTGCTTGAGCTAAGTTCGTTTGAAGAAACAGGTGACCGGACATGGTATGGTACGGGCTTTTATGATGACCGGCGGGCCTTTACCGGTAAGACCAGTCTTGAATTAGCTTCGGCTAATTATCGGCCCGGGGTGGCTTTTTCGGAGGGGTTGCCAAGTTTGAGCGGGTTGCAACATTTGGAGGTTAATATCAGTCTGACGGGAAGCCAGGACCTGGAATCATTAACTGTTTTTTTGGGTACACCCGATCGTCCCCATGCCTATCGTTTTTTAGTTACTGATTTGATGGAGAAATGGAACGTGGTTCGAATGCCGCGTGACCAGTTTGTGGCGGAAGAGTCGCCCCCAGTGCTGCCATGGGAAGAATTGAATCGGATTGAATTGCGGTTGCTTTCGCGACCCGGCCGGACTATTATCGCCAATTTTGATAATTTGCGCGGGGAAAAAACAACTCGTTATGTGGATGACTGGAATTTAAATACGCCTCATTTTCTTGGTTTGGGAGTACACGCCGGGCAGTCCTATCTCTTAGCTCGTGGATTAAGTGCTTCGGTGGCTACTCTCGTGTCTATTCCAACGGCGCGTGATTTTAAGTACCAAGCGAAGCTTATTTCGCATACCGCTAAAGCCAGCGGCCTTTTTTTCCGGGGTGATTTTCGGACTGGTTTCGGCTATGTTTTCTGGGTTGGTGGGATTGAGCAGGGGTCGTGGGGTATCTTTGTAAGGCGGCCGGGCGAAGATAACAAAACAATGGCCAGCGGAGTGCTGACGAATGTGCGGTTCAAAATAGATCAGCCGGTTTGGCTGGCGGT
>CAYJWZ010000051.1:0-5391 GCA_964374055.1 uncultured Candidatus Saccharibacteria bacterium
TTACGCGCTGCCCGTGCACAGCCTGAAAAAACGCGCCAAAATAAAAATCCTCAAACTAAGAAGAAACTTTTCAAGCACCAGCGGAAAAAACTTTAAAAGCAAGGCAAATCATGAAATCGGCTTCGCCCGGCTCGAAACCATACAATCCCAGGGCATCAAGCCGGTATGGGACATTGAGATTGAGCAGTATCATAACTTCATCGCAAATGGACTTGTTGTTCATAATTCGGGCGTGACGATGCTCTACCCCTGCTCCATGCTTGTCGGCGAAGGCGCCCGGACTGATTTCATTGGCGTGGCCTATGCCGGCGCCGGGCAAAATCAGGACACCGGCAGCAAAGTGTTGCATCTCGCCCCCCACACCAGCTCAACCATTGTCGGCAAAAGCATTTCCAAAGATGGCGGCATCACCACCTATCGTGGTCTACTTAAAGTGAGCCGCGGCGCGCATCATGTGAAATCCTCCGTCACCTGCGATGCCCTTATTCTTGACGAACACTCTGTCAGCAACACTATTCCCTATATGGACGTCCGTGAAGAACGGGTCGATATTGGCCATGAAGCGCGCGTCGGGCGCATCTCGGCTGACCAGCTTTTCTACGCCCGCAGCCGCGGTATGAGTGAAGCCCAAGCCACCCAAATGATTGTCTCCGGCTTCATTGAACCCATCGTTAAACAACTGCCGCTCGAATATGCTGTCGAGTTAAACAGATTAATTGAACTGGAAATGGAGGGGTCAGTTGGATGAACTTCTTGTCACAACTGTCCCAGCGCGCTGAACTATCACTGCGAAAAAACTACGTGGTTCCCCAACGATATGGCACCGCTTTTCATATCACCCCACCGACCACTGATGTTCGTG
This sequence comes from uncultured Candidatus Saccharibacteria bacterium, assembly GCA_964374055.1. Taxonomy (GTDB): domain Bacteria; phylum Patescibacteriota; class Andersenbacteria; order UBA10190; family UBA10190; genus CAYJWZ01. The sequence continues at coordinate 863 of CAYJWZ010000051.1, forward strand.
AACTTGCCGGTAACGCCGCCAGCGCCGTCACCGACATTGCCGGCTGGAAAAACCTTTCGCCTGTCGATCAAGCGCGCCTGATTAATCTCGACTTCTCTGATGTCTATCTGGCCTGGCAACTGGCTCATCCTAAACAAACAACTATCAAACTCATCCACCTGCCGGAGAATGCCATGGCGCAGTTGACCATAAAAAGTGCTGGGCTGTATTGGATCATTCTCGACCGCGGCGCCGTCCTCAACCTGGAAGACTATTTGCCGCCCAAATCAATCAGCCTTCATCGGCTCTTTATTTTTCAAAAAGCCGGTAGTGAGTTTAATTTTTTTGGCCTGCGCGCCTGCCTGTCCGGCAGGCCGGCCGGCAGCGGCTTTTTAAATGAAAAAGTCCAAGTAGAATTGTTAGAGCCCGAAGCCAAAGCAACCATCACTCACCTGACTGTTGGCCGGAAAAAAGAGCAAGCCGATATTGCCGTCAGCACCTACCACCGCGCCCTCCGTACCCACAGTCGCATGAACGTGCGCACCGCCGCCGCTGACTCCTCGGCCACCATCTATCGCGGCTTAATTGATGTTGACCAAACGGCCCGCGGCATCGAAGGCTATCAGGCTGGTCGCTCCCTGTTGTTGTCCCGCACCGCCGTGGCCGACGCCCTGCCTCGCCTGGAGATTCGCACTAATGATGTACGGTGTAGTCATGGTGTCACTACCGCCCATCTCGATGACCTGGCGCTGCACTACATCCGCAGCCGCGGCCTCCCGGAAACCACGGCCCGCCAACTGGCCATTACCGGCTTTTTCCATCACCAACTTGCCCTGCCCGCCAGCATGGCTACCCGCCTCAACAACCAACTAGCCACCCTATGATACCCGCGCGCCTCAAAACCGAGCTCAACGTCCGAGCGGACTTTCCCTTGCTAAAAAATCATCCCGAACTTGCTTATTTGGATAGCGCCGCCACGACCCACCAGCCCTATACCGTCATGGCGACCCAACAACGCTTTATCGAGACAAGCTACGCCAATGTGCACCGCGCCGTCTACGCGCTGGCCAACACCGCCACCGAAGCTTACGAAGCCGCCCGCGCGACTATCGCCGCATTTATCAATGCTCAGCCAAACGAAATTATTTTCACCAGCAACGCCACGCATGCGTTAAATCTGGCCGCGGCTTTAGAAAAACCACGTTTACAGCCCGGCGATGAAATTCTAATCAGCGTCGCCGAACACCACAGCAACCTCCTGCCATGGCAGCGCCTGGCGAAAGAAACCGGCGCCACGCTGCGCTGGATCGAACTAAACCCCGACGGTGAGCTGGATATCGCCGATTTTACCAACAAACTTTCCTTAAAAACAAAAATTGTGGCTATCTCGCATATCTCTAACGTGCTCGGCTATGTAGCTCCACTGGCCGAAATCATTCAAGCTGCCCATGGTGCTGACACTCATGTTATCGTTGATGCCGCTCAAAGTGCCAACCGGCTACCCCTCGATGTACAGAGACTCGATGTTGATTATCTGGCTGTTTCTGGTCATAAACTCTACGGCCCCACCGGCATCGGCTTTTTGTATGGCAAGCAACAACACCTTGAAGCAGCCGAACCTTGGGCGCTGGGCGGCGGCACCATCCAGGAAGTCACCCGCGATACTGCCACCTGGCAACACCCGCCACTGCGTTTCGAGGCTGGCACGCCGAACATCACCGGCGCTATTGGTTTGAGTGCCGCCATCAACTACCTAACACACCTCGGGCTCAAAAATATCTGGCAGCACGAGCAAGGGCTGGTCCAGTATGCCCTACCGCGCCTCGCCGCTATCGATGGCCTGCGCCTCTATCTAGCCCCGCCATCCGCCGGCTGGCGGAGCGGGGCGAAGGCGGGTATTTTCTCTTTCACGCTTTCTGTCAACAACCAGCCCGTCCACTCACATGATGTTTCAGAAATTGCCAACCAGTATAACGTGGCCGTGCGCGGTGGCCATCACTGCGCGCAACCTCTCATGACCACGCTCGGCGTGGCCGACCTCACTCGCGCCAGCGTTGGTATCTATACCAGCCGAGAAGACATTGATCGTTTAGTTGAAACGCTGGCCGCCACTAAAAAAGTTTTTTCGAACTAATGGATCTCTACCGCGAACAACTCCTCGACCACTACCGCTCACCCCGTAACCACGGCTTGCAAACGGGAGCTTCGGCTGAAGCTTCAGGTTTTAACCCCCTCTGCGGTGATCGAGTCACCGTGCAATTGGATATTGCCAACGATTCTATCACTGCTATGCGCTTCGACGGCCACGGCTGCGCCATCAGTATGGCCACGGCTTCGCTGCTAAGTGAACATGTAGTGAATCGCTCCGTCGCTGAAATTACCGCCCTTAATGGCACAGCCATTCAAACCATGTTAGGCACCACCCTCTCGCCTGTTCGTTTCAAATGCGCCTTGCTGCCATTGAAAACTCTCCAACAAGCGCTTACAACTAAGTAGATGACGCCGCTCCTGACCATAGCCAATCTCCGGGTAAAAACCGAGGACGCTGAAATTTTATATGGCGTTAACCTCACCGTCCACACCGGTGAAGTGGTCGCCCTCATGGGGCCCAACGGCTCGGGTAAAAGCACGCTGGCCAACACGTTGTTAGGCCACCCCTCGTATGAAATCACCCAGGGAAAAATTACCTATAACGGCCAAGATATAACTAAGCTTAAACCAGAAGAGCGCGCTCAGGCCGGCCTGTTTCTTTCTTTCCAATACCCACAGGAAATTGCTGGTGTCACCATGGGAAATTTTTTACGCTTGGCCTATAACGCTACCCATCAACCAGCCTTACCGATACCAGCGTTTATTAAGCGACTTAAGACTAAAATGGACCTGTTACACATGTCGCATGACTTCATGACCCGCTCCGTCAACGAAGGCTTTAGCGGCGGTGAAAAAAAGCGGGCCGAGATGTTACAGCTGGCCGTCCTCGAACCAAAACTGGCCATTCTGGATGAAACGGATTCCGGGCTGGATATTGATTCGCTTAAAATTGTGGCCGCCGCCGTAAATACTATCAAGCAGGAACAGCCAACCATGGCTATTTTGATTATTACTCACTACCAGCGCATCTTAAATTATTTGCCGGCTAAGCGGATCGCTGTCATGCGGGCCGGCACAATTATTAAGGAGGGAGACCAAACTTTACTTGCCACCATTGAACGCGACGGTTACAAAACGTTATAAAAAACCCGCCATATCGTATAATACAGCGGGTACAAGACGACCGGATTCCCAGAGAAGCCCGTCACTGAAGGAAACGCGCCAAGATTCCATAGCTGAACGCTATGCCAAACAGAACCGCATATCCAAGCATGACGATGTCGAGAACCTTGTACTTCATCGGCGTTCGTTCATTCCACATTTCTTCTTACCTCCCAGGTTTTGACCTGATTACTGTGTGAACCAGGCGCCACTTTCAATGTCCCGTGTGCGCCTGGCAAAGAGAACACAAGAACAATACAATGCCGCCGCACTGGCAAGAGCAGCTGCCATGACGTAGGGCCATGGATGCGTTCCCATGTACAGATGCTCACCGGGCACAGCCTGCGCTAAAACACCCACGCTGAACAGGATTGATGGTCCGACTCCAAAAAAACCAAACAGGATAATCGCAAAGAGCCGGTACAGCCAGCCTGCAGCCCGGGTCAATCGCTGGCCATAATAATGCTGCCAATCTACCCAGCCGTGACCCGATTGTGCATCGGCCAAAAGCTGGGGAAACCTCTTGCGTTCGATTTCATCACGCAGGTACGCAGACAAGAGAATGACTAACTCATGCTCGAAAATCCAAGCCGCAAAGAAAGCAGCCGCGCCGACAGCCACAATGGGAATCAGCCCTGGCTTGTTGCCACCGAGAATATAGCCGTAGGCAGCTGCCAAATAGAGCAAATAGAACTGAATCAGGCTACTTTTCCGGCCATTCGTAGCTGTAATTTCCTGCCGTGTCAGCTGATGCTCCGCGAGAACAGCTCGCAGTCTTCTCTCCTCAACATCGCCATTCATTGCGCTTCCCCCTAAAACAATGACAATTTTGTAAGGAACCAGTGCTAAAGTGTATAGCCCTGAAAACTTTAGGTCAATAGGCCTAGGGTGATAAGGTAAGGTTATGCCTATTTATATATTGCTGGCACTGTCAGCAGCTCTGTTCTTCTCACTCAACGCCATTTGGTTAAAGCTCACCAGCAAGCATGCCATCACCGATCGCAACACACTCGTCAGCTACTTTCATATCACAGGACTCGTCTTTCTCCCCCTACTGCTCCTATTGACCAAACTGCAAAACCCCATGCCAGCCCTCTGGCCGCTGGCCATGTTTACTATCGCCTTTTTTCTCGGCAACTTCATTACCCTTACCGTCGTTTTCCGCTATGACATTTCAGTACTGCACCCTTTTTTCCACTTTCAATCAATTTTTAGTGTTGGCCTAGCCTGGCTCGTACTGGGCAAAGCGTTCCCGCCGCCTACCTACCTCTGGATCGCCGCTATTGTTGGCGGCGGTT
>CAYJWZ010000052.1:0-5187 GCA_964374055.1 uncultured Candidatus Saccharibacteria bacterium
CCGTAGCTACCAATACTCTTGTAATATTTTGGCTTTGCTGCCAATGATTTTTTCGATTTCTTCCCGAGAAGCGGCCCGGATTTTTTTGAGCGAGCCAAAGCGCCGCAGCAGTTTTTGGCGGGTCTTAGCGCCAATGCCGGGGAGGTCGTCGAGACGGGACACTTGGGCGCTTTTACTGCGCAAGTGGCGATGATAGGTGATAGTAAAGCGATGGGCTTCGTCGCGCATGTGTTGCATGAGGTAGAGGGCGCTGGCATCGTGCGGTAAGCGCAGCCCCGTAAAGCGCTGCGCGCCACGGGGTGCCGGGTGGGGTATAAATATTTCTTCTTCGCGTTTGGCCAAGGAAATTATCGGAATAGTTAATTTCAACTGGTCGAGAATTTTCTTGGCGGAGGACAGTTGGCCTTTGCCGCCGTCTATCACGATCAAGTCGGGCATGGGCCAGCCCGCCCGGCCGTTGGCGGGGTGAACATTCCGGTCAGTAAAGCGGCGAGCGAGCACTTCTTGCAGCATGGCGAAATCATTGGGAGTCTGTAGCAGACGAATGCGAAATTTTTTGTAGTGGCGCGGGGCCGGGGCGCCATCAATAAACACCACCATCGAACCGGTAGCTAATTTTCCCTGGATATTAGAAATGTCGTAGGTTTCGATGCGGCGCGGTGGTTTGGGGAGGTGGAGGGCAGTCGAGAGTTCAGTGAGCGCTTGTTGGCGCCGGCTGGTAGTTAAGAAGTCGAGATGATCTTTGCCTAACAGTTCAGTAGCGTTCTTCTGACCCAATTCCAGTAGTTGATGCTTCAGGCCGCGGGCGGCAGTAGCGAAGATCGGCGGTTGATCGGGATTAATAAAGCGGGCCACGGCGGTGGCATCGGCCAACGGTTCGGGGAGAATAATTTTTTTGGGAATGTCCTGGGCGACCCGGTAGTACTGCAAAATAAATTGGCGCAGTATGTCAGCGGCGTTGGTGCCGCTGCGATGGCGGAGTAAAAAGGTGTTTTTACTAAGCAGTTTGCCGTGGCGGATGCTAAACACGTTGGCAGCCGAGCGGGTGGCTTCACGAGCCAGGCTGATGAGGTCGAAGCTTTCCGCGCGGGGCAAGTAGACTTTTTGTTGCTCGTCTAAACGATTGATAGCTTGCAGTTGATTGCGAAACAGCGTCGCTTGTTCATAGGCTTTGTGTGCCGATGCGTGCTGCATGCCGGCTTCGAGCGTAGCCACAATATCGGCTCGCTCGCCCTTTAAGAAGTTGATGATGTGAGTGATGTTGTTTTGATAATTTTTTTCTGGCAGAGAAAAAAGTGGATGGGGCAAGATTCTATCGTGCTTTAAATCCCGATCAGTGCGGTGGGGGAAGAGGCGACGCAGAAGTTGGAGCGTGGCGCGGACGGAGTGGGCCGACGAGTAGGGCCCAAAGTAGCGGGCGCCATCTTTTTTGAGCCGGCGGGTTAGGTAGACGCGGGGAAATTCTTCACGGGTGATTTTGATAAATAAATAATACTTGTCATCACGCAGCACGACGTTATAGGGCGGCTGATGATGTTGGATTAGGTTAGCTTCCAGGATCAGCGCTTCGTGTTCGGTGTCGGTGCTGATTGTTTCCAGATTTTTGACGAGTGGAACCATGGCTTGCTTGGCCGGGTCGAGCGGTCCGGCTGGGCGAAAATAATTTAAGACGCGGGTGTATAGTTTTTTGGCTTTGCCGACATACAGTACCTTCCCTTGGGCATTTTTAAAGAGATAGATGCCAGGGTTTGGGGGTGCCAGAGATAGTTGTTGGGCCAACGTTATTGCCATAGGGCTTTCTTTACGGTACACTCACGCTTTGTTATGTCGAGTGACATTGTAATCAAAGGGGCGCGGGTGCATAACCTGCAAAACGTCACGCTGAAAATCCCGCGGGATAAGCTGGTGGTGTTTACGGGGTTGTCTGGTTCGGGCAAATCATCGCTGGCCTTTGATACGTTGTATGCTGAAGGGCAACGGCGCTATGTGGAATCGCTATCGGCCTATGCCCGGCAGTTTTTGGGTTTAAAGGATAAGCCGGACGTGGATCAAATTGACGGCTTGTCGCCGGCGATTTCGATTGATCAGAAATCAACCAGTTCGAATCCGCGGTCGACCGTCGGCACCGTCACCGAAATTTATGATTACTTACGGCTACTGTTTGCGCGCACCGGCGTAATGCATTGCCCGAATTGCGGGCGGCTGGTGGAGCGGCAAACCATTAAACAGATGGCCGAGCAAGTGATTGGTTTACCGAAGGGAACGCAGTTGTTGATTTTAGCGCCGCTGGTACGGGATCGAAAAGGCGAGCACAAGGACGTGATTCAGGAAGCAAAAACGGCCGGGTACGCTCGAGTGCGCGTGGATGGCACGGTATATCCAATTGAGGAGGCATTGCAGTTGAGTTTGGATCGGCAAAAGCGGCACACGATTGAGATGGTGATTGATCGGTATTTTCTGGAAGAGCGGCCGGATCGCCCGCGCCTGATTGATTCGTTGGAAACAGCGGCCCGCCATGGGCAGGGTGTGGTGACGATCTATGATGCCCAAGGGAAACGTGAATGGGTGTTTGCGCAGGATTACTCCTGTGTCCATTGTGGAGTTAGCTTGCCACCGATGGAGCCACGCGATTTTTCTTTTAATTCGCCGCATGGGGCGTGCCCGGATTGCACGGGCTTAGGCGTAAAGCAGGAAATTGATGGCGAGCTGGTGATGCCAAACCCGGAGTTGAGTTTGGCGGAGGGGGCGATCAAACCATGGAGCAAATCAGGGCGTTCGAACTGGCACTTGCGACTACTCTCGGCGCTGGCCGACCACGTCGGATTTTCCATGAATACGCCGGTGAAAGAATTGCCGCGAGCCGTGCGGGAGCGAATTTTGTATGACGATGCTTTGCCGGTGACGATTCGCACCGGGCGCGGGGTGTGGGAAACAATCTATGAGGGTGTGATTCCGCAGCTGCTGCGCCGCTATGCCGAAACAGATTCTGATCATTCGCGCGCCGATATTGAACAATATATGGTGGAGCGGCCATGTCCGACGTGCCAGGGCAAACGTTTAAAGCCGGGGCCGTTGGCGGTCGCCGTGGGCGGGAAAAATATTCATGAGGTGGTATCGCTGTCGATTGATACCAGCCTTAAATTTACTAAAGACTTGCAAAACCCCTCTTCGCCCTTTGGGCTTCGCGGGGCGCAGGAGCGAATTGCTAAACAAATTTTAAAGGAGATTACGGCGCGACTGACGTTCTTACGGGATGTGGGTTTGGGCTATTTAACGATTGATCGGCGAGCCGGCACGTTGGCGGGGGGCGAAGCGCAGCGGATTCGGCTGGCGACGCAGATCGGTTCGGGCCTCGTCGGCGTGCTGTATATTCTGGACGAGCCGTCGATCGGGTTGCATCAACGAGATAATCGCAAGCTTATTGCTACCTTGCTGGCGCTGCGTGATTTGGGTAACACGGTGCTGGTGGTAGAGCACGACGAGGATACGATCGTGGCGGCCGATTACGTGGTGGATGTCGGGCCGGGGGCCGGTGTGCATGGCGGGCGGATTGTTTTTCAGGGCAGCCCGGCGCAGCTCAAGCGCAGCGCGACGCTGACGGGAAAGTACTTATCGGGCCGGATGAGTATTGTGGCGCCGCATGCATGGCGGAAAAGCAATGGTCACAGACTGACGATTGTAGAGGCGACAGAGAATAATTTACAGAAGGTGACGGTGGATATTCCGCTGGGGGTGTTTACCTGCGTGACGGGCGTTTCCGGTTCGGGGAAGTCGACGCTGATTAACGACATTTTGTCGCGGGTGCTGGCCCGGGACTTTCACCGCGCAAAAACGGTGCCGGGCAAACACAAAGCAGTGAAGGGCTTAGAACATCTGGATAAGGTGATTACGATTGATCAGTCGCCGATCGGCCGGACGCCGCGCAGTAACCCGGCCACCTATACCGGATTATTTACCCCGATTCGGGAGTTGTTTGCGGCGACGGAAGAAGCGCGCATCCGTGGCTACCAGGCGGGGCGATTTTCTTTCAACGTGAAAGGCGGGCGGTGCGAAACATGTCAGGGCGATGGCGTGTTGAAAATTGAAATGCATTTCTTGCCGGATGTGTATGTGGAGTGTGAAGAGTGTAAGGGGAAGCGGTATAACAGTGAAGCGCTGGAGATTGAATATAAGGGGGTCAATATTTCGGATATTTTGAATATGACGGTGGAAGCAGCGCTGGAATTTTTCCGGGTGATCCCGTCCGTTCGCGATAAGTTGCAAACGCTGACCGATGTGGGCTTGGGGTACATTCATCTGGGCCAGCCAGCCACTACGCTGTCCGGCGGCGAAGCGCAGCGGATTAAGTTGGCGACGGAGTTGTCGCGCCGGGCCACTGGCCGAACACTCTATATTTTGGATGAACCAACGACCGGCCTGCATTTTGATGACGTGAAGCGGCTGTTACTGGTGTTGCAGAAGTTAGTTGATAAGGGTAATTCGGTGCTGGTGATTGAGCACAATTTGGATGTGATTAAATCGGCTGATCACATTATTGACCTGGGCCCGGAAGGCGGCGAAGCTGGCGGGCAGATTGTGGCTACCGGCACTCCCAAAGAAGTTGCCCAAGTAAAAGGCAGCTACACCGGGCACTACCTGAAACGGGTGTTGAAGTAGTTTCTGCTACACTAAAAGGGTGAAGCCGAGGGATTGGGTGGTGTGGTTGGCACTCGCGGGTATTGTGTTGCTGGCTTTCTTTTTCCGGTTTTATGGGATTACGAGCTATCCGCCGGGGTTGTTTCCGGATGTGGCAGCCAATGGGGAAGATGCCTTGCGGATTCTGGGGGGCGACATTCGCCCGTTTTATGACACCAACAACGGTCGCGAGGGCTTATTTTTCTATCTGCAGGCGGCCAGCATTGCCGCTTTTGGGGTGAAGGTATGGCCGTTGTACGTGGCCTCGGCGGCGGTCGGGGTGCTGACGGTCATCGCCACCTACTTCGCCACCCGCGTTTTCTTTGGCCGCTTAGCCGGTTTGTTAGCAGCCTTGTTTTTAGCCACCAGCCATTGGCACGTGACGCTGTCGCGCACCGGTTTTCGGGCAATTATGACGCCGCTGTTTATTGCCCTGTTCACGGCGTTTGTGGGCTATACGATTTACGTTGTTGGCAAGCCAAAAAAGGAGAGTACAAAAAAAATACTGTCATT
>CAYJWZ010000053.1:0-4860 GCA_964374055.1 uncultured Candidatus Saccharibacteria bacterium
GGAGTTAGTTTTGCCGGCGGTTTTTATACGTATATATCATATCGAGCGATTATCGGGGTGGTTGGTGGCGTCGTGTTTCTGTTGCTGGTGGCGGCGCTGCATCCGAAAATTGGTTTTCCTCACTTTCGTCGTTATGGTAAGGAGCTATTATTTGGCCTGCTGGCGGCTGTAATTACAATGGCGCCATTGTCCTGGTATTTTTTGCAATATCCGGACCAGTTAATCGGCCGGGTTGGGCAAGTATCAGTGTTCAATCCGGATTTGCAGCAGGGGCGGGGGCTTATGCTCACGATATGGGACGTGACGCAACAAAGCTTGCTGGCTTATTTTTATCATGGTGACACCAACTGGCGGCACAACGTGGCCGGGTATCCCTTCTTAAATCCCTTAGTTGGTTTTCTGTTCCTGCTTGGGATGGCCTGGGCGGTGTGGTGGACAGTGCTCGTGTTCAGAAAGGTGTGGCGCGGACAAGAAATTCATTTGGGCATGGTGTATCCGTATGTGTTGTTACTATTTTTCGGCATGCTTGCCCCAGTGATTACGACGGCGGAGGGAATTCCGCATGGCTTGCGCGCCGTCGGGACGATTTTTCCGATTTTCTTTTTGGCCGGGACGGCGGGGGCAGTTTTGGGGCGGTGGGTGCAGCGGCAGCTTAAGGGAACGTGGCAGTGGTTAGCGTGGGGTGTGGCTGCGGGATTGCTAATTCTTGGCATTGGGCATGACTATCTGCTGTATTTTGTGATGGCGCCGAATGATTCGGAAGCGGAGGTGGCCTATCGGGCCGATCTCACGGTGGTGGCTGATTATTTAAATAACTATGCCAAGCAACATGTGCATGATGCTCAGCCGTATCTAGCGCTTGATGGCTTCTCGGAAAAAACGGTTTGGTTTTTAACAACGCCCCTTCGACAAGCTCAGGGTAAACAACCGTATCGTTTAGTACAACCAGAGTTGAGCCACCTTACGCAGCTTAAGGCGGGAGAGAGCATGGTATTTGCGGAATCTTCGCTACCCGATGCCGATCGGTATCAGCAGCTGCATCCACGTAGTGTCGAAGTGGTGGTGTCAGTCAAGAATCGGTTCAATCAGGAAGTGATGCGCGTGCTGCAGCTGAGGGCGGGGAGCCCGCCAGCTGGCGGGGGGGAAGGGGCGGACAGTTTAGATGCCTAACCAACTGGAACAAGCACTGTACGACACGATTCGTTACTGGGGGTTGTTTGACCGGCCGGTGACGGCAGTGGAATTGTGGCGCTGTTTGATTGTGGAAAGTGAGCCGAACGCCGCCCGCTGGCATGGGCAGCATGTCCCAGCGTTGGTGGAAGTGGAGATAACATTGCGCGAGTCGGCGTGGTTGAAGGCAAAAATCAGTCAGCAATGGGGTTATTATTTTCAGCGCGGGCGGGACGGGATAGTTGAGCCGTATATAAAGCGGTTTCGCCAGGCGCAACTGAAGTGGAAAATCACGCGACGGATTGGCCGGCTGTTACAATACGTCCCCTTTGTGCGGGGGATTTTTGTGACCGGTTCGCTGGCAATTATGAATACCAACGATGAGAGTGATTTGGATTTATTGATCGTGACGCACCCCAAGCGGATCTGGCTGACGCGTTTGTTGCTGTTGTTCGTGACGCAACTGACCGGCCGGCGGCGAACGCATTGGGATCGGAAAGCACCGGATAAAATTTGTTTGAATCATTATGTGACAGAAACCAGTTTAGGAATGGCGCGGTCGATTCGGACGTTATACACGGCCATGTTGTATACACACCTCGTCCCGCTCTGCGGGATGGAGTTGTATCAACAATTTCAGCAGGAAAATGGCGGTTGGCTAAAACGATTTGTGATGTATCCGGAAGCACCGGCTATCCCGCCGGCGCAGTACTTACGGCCGTGGCGATGGCTTAAAGCTCTGCAGCGCGGTTTCGAGATTATTTTTCAAGAACCGTTGTTTGATGGTCTCGAGAGCTTAGCCGAGAAGGTGCAGCGACGGGTGGTGTTGCGGCACACCGTGCCCGGGCAAGCGGGAAGAATCGCGCTGTCGGCCGAAGAATTAGCCTTTCATCCGGATTCCAAAGAAGCGGCTATTCTAGCTCTGTTCCACCAGGACGAAGGGCAGCGAGCGTTGTTATAACTTGACTTATTAGCACTCGTTGGAGTAGAGTGCTAAATGTGAAAAACGTTAATTTTTAAGCCTTAATTTACTTAAAACTAATGGCAAAAAAGAACATGGTTCGGATTGAACCGTTACATGACAAGGTTGTGGTCAAACCGTTGTCGGAAGAAAAAGTAACGGCTTCGGGTATCGTCATTCCCGACACTGTTAATCGGGAAAAACCGATGCAAGGTGAAGTGGTGGCGGTTGGCCCGGGCAAGCTGGATGAACATGGCAAGCGCATGCCGATGAGTGTCAAAGTCGGCGCGGTGGTGCTGTTTACCAAGTACGCTCCGGACGAAGTCGAAATTGATGACGAAGAGTATCTCGTTATTGAGGAGGAAAAGATACTCGGTATTATCCGTAAGTAATTGTATAGAAGTTATATGGCAAAACAGATTTCATTTGATGAACGCGCCCGCCGGGCGTTGCAGGCCGGCGTGGATAAGCTGGCCAACACGGTCAAGCTGACGCTGGGGCCAAAGGGCCGCAACGTTGTATTAGACAAAGGCTTCGGCGCGCCGGTGATTACTAATGACGGCGTGACGATTGCTAAGGAAGTTGAACTACCGGACAAGCTGGAAAATGTGGGAGTTGAGCTGGTGAAGCAGGCGGCTGAAAAAACGAATGATGCGGCTGGCGATGGTACCACGACGGCGACCATTCTGGCCCAGCGTATGTTTAATGAAGGTTTAAAGAACCTGGCGGCCGGCGCCAACCCGATGGTATTGCGGGGCGGTATGGCCGCGGCCACCCAGGTAGCGGTTGAATCGCTCGATCGCCAAAAACGCGAGGTGAAAGGCAAGAAAGAAATTGCGCAGGTGGCCACGATTTCGGCACAGGACTCGGAAGTGGGCAACCTGATTGCCGAAGTTATGGAAAAAGTCAGCAAGGATGGCGTGATCACCGTTGAGGAATCGCTCACTCTTGGTTTGTCTTCAGAAGTAGTGGAAGGCATGCAGTTTGATAAGGGGTATATCAACCCCTACATGGTGACGAACACTGAGAAGATGATGGCCGAACTGAAGAACCCGTACGTGTTGGTTACGGATAAGAAAATCTCGGCGATTGCTGACATTCTGCCGGTGCTGGAAAAGCTGATGCAGACGGGCAAGAAAGAACTGGTGATTATTGCCGAAGATGTGGACGGTGAAGCCCTGGCGACGCTGGTAGTGAACTAGATCCGCGGTGTCTTCTAGGCGTTGGCGGTAAAATCCCCCGGCTTTGGTGATCTTCGCAAGGAAATGTTACAGGATATTGCGATTATTACCGGCGGCCGGGTGATTTCAGAAGAGGTGGGTTTGAAACTGGAAAATGCCGCCATTGATATGCTTGGTCGGGCGGATCGGGTGGTAGCCACCAAGGATACCACGACGATTGTTGGCGGGAAGGGCAAGAAATCAGACATTGAAGCGCGCGTCCAACAAATTCAGAAGGCGATCGAAGTGGAAACGTCGGACTTCGACATTGAGAAGTTGCGCGAGCGGCTGGGTAAACTGGCCTCAGGGGTGGCGATCATCCGTGTCGGCGCGGCCACGGAAACGGAACAGAAGGAAAAGCAGCACCGCGTAGAAGATGCGGTGTCGGCCACCAAGGCAGCTGTTGAAGAGGGTATTGTGCCCGGCGGCGGTTTAGCGTTGTTGGTCGCGGCGGCCGAAGTAGGTAAGGAAATTGAACGGCAGGAAGCTCGGCGCAAGAACGACCCTGATTTTGTCACTGGCATGCAGATCGTGTATAGAGCCCTGGAAGAACCGGCTCGACAGATTGCGGTGAATGCCGGCCGGGAAGGTGGGGTAGTAGTGGCCGGGATGAAGCAGCGTAATTACAAAGAAGGTTACAATGCTTTGAATGGCGAATATGTTGATATGTTCGCCGCCGGGATTGTCGATCCGAAAATGGTAACCCGCTCAGCGTTGCAGAACGCCGCTTCAATTGCTTCCATTATGTTGACGACCGAAGCAGTGGTAACCGATCTTCCGGAAGAGAAGAAAGATGCTGGCCACGGCCATGCGCCGGATATGGGCGGGATGATGTAACGCTCCCACTCCCTCTTAATCTCCCCCTTATTAAGGGGGAGGTTTCGTTTTGGTGATATACTGAGGCGATGAAGCGAACAAAAATTGTCGCGACGATCGGGCCGGCCTCAGCGGCACTGGAAATGCTGGAAAAAATGATTCAAGCTGGGTTCAACGTGGCCCGGATTAATTTTTCGCACGGCAGCCACGAAAGTAACTTGAAATTGCTGGAAACGGTACGCCAGGCGTCGGAAAAAACCGGCCAGCCGGTCGGGATTTTGCAGGATTTACAAGGGCCAAAGATTCGAGTGGGGAAGTTGCCGGATAGTGGGGTGGAGTTGGTAGAGGGGCAGGAGGTAATGCTGCAAGCCGGTTTAGTGGAAGCGCCCGTCGGCATTATTCCGGTGCCGTATGATCGGTTAGCGGCTGATCTTTCGAAAGGCGATCGCCTTTTGCTGGAAGATGGAAAAAAGGAATTGGAAGTGCTTGATGTGCGCGGGCGGAAGATTCGGGCCAAAGTTTTACTGGGTGGAACGTTGATTTCATATAAGGGCATTAATGTGCCGACGGTTAGTTTATCGATTGATTCCATGACCGAAAATGATGAGCAAGATTTGCTATTTTGACTCCGGCAGAACGTAGATATTGTGGCGCTGTCTTTAGTGCTGCAGGCTGGTAATGTGGAGCGGATTA
>CAYJWZ010000054.1:0-2818 GCA_964374055.1 uncultured Candidatus Saccharibacteria bacterium
TTCCGATCTGGTGGCATAGGCCGCGTCATAATCCGCCCAGCGCCCCACCCGTTTTAACAGGCGGGTATAGTCATCAATATAGCGGAAAACTACCTCGCGGCATTTCTGGTTAAAGGCGGCAATACCCAGTGCTTCAATATCTTTCTTATTCTTAAAACCTAACTCCTTTTCTACTAATACTTCCACCGGCAACCCATGACAATCCCACCCCACCCGCCGCGGCACGTAGTACCCCTGCATTGTTTTATACCGCAGCACCGTGTCTTTAATCGCTGATTGCAACACGTTCCCATAGTGCGGCTTACCGGTGGCATAGGGCGGACCATCGTAAAACACAAAAGTCTCTGAACCCTTTCGTTGTTCAAGAATCTTCTCGAAAATCCGTTCCCGTTCCCAGCCATCCAGGATGCCCCGTTCCAGCTCATCGCTGGCGACATGCGGCGATACTTCCTTAAACGCCATCGGCTACCTCGCGATAAATCATCAACAACTTTTTAACCTCACTCAAGTTAGGCATAACCACCACTTGTTTACCCGGGTACCCATGCCGCTCCACCAATAGTTTCTTATCGCTCTCCTTACTGACAATAATCCGCCAGGCCCGCCGGCATAGTTGGGTAAAGGCTACCCGGGCCCCAAGCATAAATGACCGCACAAACAGGTTACTTTCCAGCGCGCCCCGCGGCACATAATGAAAAGTGGTAATAATCTTCCCCGGATACACAAACGGAATCAACCCTTCCGGTGAGTGGAACACATCCAGCCGCGCTGCCGTCAAAAAGCCGGAAATGAGCATGTGTGAATACACCACCGGTAAATAAGCCCGATACTGCACAAAGGGAAAGTATCGCACCTCGACGTTCGGCCGCGGCTTGTCGCCTTTGCCATACGTAAATTTTTTCGTATCCTTCATCCGACTATCAAAAAATAGCACAAAGGTATGCTCTTCTTTTTTATCCGCCTCCAGCAACTTCATGATTAACTCCTCGGTATATTTGGCAATCTTCGGGTCAAACCGCTTGTGCTTCGGCAAAATGATATGGGCATCAATACCTATTCGCATATGACGACACCGTACTACATTACCTCCGGCTTGCTCAAGCCAAGCAAATCAAGGGTTTCGCCAAGCACTTTTTGCGCCGCCTGGGTCAGCAGTAAGCGGCCGCAGCGGGTAGCTTCATCGGTCGCCGCCAAGACCGGCGCTTCGCGATAAAACACGTGCACCGCCCGGGCTAATTCGGTGGCGTAGTGCGTGAGCGGATGCACCGTAAAACTCGCGGCGGCATCGGCCACCACCTCCGGCCATCGATACAGCATCTTCATGAGATTTAATTCAGCCGCGCCCGCGCCCGCCAGTGGCCCCGGCTGCCGCTCATTTTCTTCTTTCGCTTTGCGCAAAATCGACTGCAGCCGCACATAGGCATACTGCACGTAGTACACCGGGTTACGTTCACTTTGTTCGACCGCCAAATTCAAATCAAAATCCATATGTGTCTCCAGCCGATGCTGTAGTAGGAAAAATCGGGCCGCGTCATAGCCTACGGCGTCAATCAAATCTTTCGGCGTCACAATCGTACCGGCTCGCTTAGAAACCTTAATGGGAACACCATCCCGCACCAACCGAAACCATTGCGCTGCCACCAAATGCAACTTGTTCACATCATTGCCCAAGGCCTGCATGGCTGCCTTCAACTTCGGTAAATGCCCTTGGTGATCGGCCCCGACAAAAGTAAAAATCAGGTCAAACCCACGCTCATATTTATTCTGGTGATAGGCAATATCCGGCGCGATGTAGGCGTAGTCACCATCGCTTTTTTTGAGTACCCGATCCTGTTCATCACCAAACTGCGTTGTTTTAATATATTCCGCTCCGTCTTTGGTATACGTCAGCCCCTGCTGCCGCAGTTTTTCTAAAGATTGCTCAATAACCCCGCTGGCTCGCAACGCTTTCTCTGACGTCCAGACATCGAAGTTAATTTTTAAATCGTCGTGAATAGTCTGCTTAATTTTTCCCAACATCAACGCCACCGCCCGGGCACTAACAGCCGCTCGCAATTCCGTATCTTCTAAATCCGCCTTACTAAATATTTTGCCAAGATTTTCCTGCCACTCCTCAGCTAGCACCATCGCCAGTTCTTTCACATACTCCCCCTGATACAACTCCTCTGGAAAATCTATCTGCGCTCCCTGATTCTGCAACGCTCGCCGCAGTACCGCTTCGCCTAAGCGATCCACCTGTTTACCGGCATCATTAACGTAGTATTCCCGCGTTACGTTATACTTCACCCGCTCAAAAACATTCGCCAAGGTGTCAGCAAAAAAAGCCACCCGGGCATTAGCCAACGTCAACGGCCCCGTTGGATTCGCTGAAATGAATTCCAAAGTAACACTTTTACCTTGCCCAACCAACAACCCGCTCGACAACTCTTGCTCCAGCACATCATCCAGTCGCGAGAGAAGCCAAGCGGAACTTAATGTAATATTCAAAAAACCCGGCGGTGCCGCGGTAAGCTTCCCGATATACGGCACTTTCGGCATGTGCTGGGCAATAACTTTTACAATCTCGAGTGGCGGCTTTTTGATGAGCTTAGAAAGCGCCAACGCTACCGGCGAGGCATAGTCCCCCAACTCTGGTTTTGGCGCTGGCCCCACAACAACAGCCGGTTTACCCGCCGTAGGCAAGGCGTAGGCGGGCAAAGCCCCGGCAGTCGCCGCCGCCCTGATACTAGTGGCAATATCGGCCGCTAAGACCGCTTTGAGATTCAGCATATAAAGTACTGTATCGCATAGCGCCCCCAAGCAAAAGGTGTATACTAGA
>CAYJWZ010000054.1:2828-4601 GCA_964374055.1 uncultured Candidatus Saccharibacteria bacterium
CTAGAACAAAATGAGAACACGCCTCATTGCCCACGTCGATATGGATGCCTTCTTCGCCGCCATCGAAGAACGCAGTAATCCCCACTTGCAAGGTTTGCCAATAGCAATTTGTTCAAGCGATGGGCGGGCTTGCCCGCCGAAGCCTTGGCGTAGGCGGGGTATTGTGGCCACCGCTAACTATGCGGCTCGGGCCTACGGCCTGCATTCGGCTCAACCGATTCGCCAAGCTTGGGTCTTATCTGAACGTGCCCGCCGCCGCGGCCAGCCGCCCGTCGTCTTCCTATCCGGAAACTTTAAAAGCTATAGCACCACGTCTGATCGTATTATGCAGCTGCTCCGCCGCTATTCCCCCATCATGGAAGAACGAAGCGTCGACGAAGCCTACCTCGATTTAAGCCACTGCTCTTCTCTTGAAACGGCTGCCAATGTCTGCAAACAAATAAAAATGGATATTAGACAACAGGAAAAAATTACGGCCTCCGTTGGCTTGGGTCCCAATAAATTAATTGCCAAAATTGCTTCTGACTTTAAAAAACCGGACGGCCTCACCGTTATTCCCCCCGAACAAGTCCTCGACTGGCTGGCTCCACTGCCACTGCGCGTCATCCCCGGCATCGGCCCCAAAACGGAAAAGACCCTCGCCCACCATGCATTAAACACAATCGCCCAAGCGCGGGCCTGGAGTCGTGAGCAACTCACCTATCTGCTTGGCACATGGGGCAACGCCCTGTACGACAACCTCCGGGGAGAAAGCGATTCGCCACTGCGCACCGAACCAGAACCTGCCCAATCACTCGGCGAACAAACAACCTTTAAAGAAGATACGCTTAACTCGCAAACCATCACGGCAGCGCTAACTGATATTGCCCATCATTTGAAACGGCGCATGCAGCAGGAACACTTCCCTTCCGGCCAAACAATTGTTCTCACCGTCCGCTTTGCTGATTTTACCACTCAAACCTGTTCCCATACCCCGCCCGCGCGCCTCACTACCTTCAAACAAATCCAGCGCGCCGGATTAAAACTACTCCTGCCCTATTTTGATCGCCGCCGCAACCCGCAACAAAAATTAATCAGGCTGCTTGGCCTGCGCCTGTCTGCCGGCCGGTAGGTCTCGAAAGGCGTACAAACCAACACCTATGAGCACTACAAACACCACCACAATCGTAACCAGTCGCCCAATCCCTGGTGTTAGCATCCACACTTGAATTCCCGAAATAAAGAAAGAAGCAATCCCACCCAACATCAGCCCTGGTGCCACTGGCTTTAACTGCTTGATCAGCAAACTCCCCGCCACCGCCAGTGCCCCGCCGATCGCGAATACGAATAAGGACGTTTGCCGACTGGCTTCATCCTGCGCTTCCCGCTCCAGTTCATAGCGAAGCGGTCCTTGACAGTAAGCCGGAGTGAATCCGGGTACCGGTGCCGGCACCGGCTTAGTTACCCGCTCACTCGTTACCTCCACTGACTCAATCCATCGCCCACCCTCGGCTTCACACTTAGCCTGCGTACTGATGTCTGGACCGGGCCCGGTCATTGCCGGCGGCGGCGGCGAAATCTGCACGGCCACACTGCGTAGCACCAGCACATACAACAATGCCAGCGCAACCGCAAACGTCACCGTCACAAAATTTAAGACCCAGCGCCGCGTCGTTGTTTTGGTTACTTCAACCATCATAGTAAACATACTGCCTACCAAAAAAACCTACAAGCAAATCAGGCTCCTCTCACTTTAGTGTGGTGCAAAACTAACAAAAGGCGGTTAATGTAGGG
>CAYJWZ010000055.1:0-4578 GCA_964374055.1 uncultured Candidatus Saccharibacteria bacterium
CCCTGGGTACCTCCGTTCCTGTCACTACCCTTGCCGGTAAAGAGCACGTTTCCATCCCGGCCGGTACCCAGCCGGGGAGTGAAATTCTTTTGTCGGGCAAAGGTTTTCCGAATGTACACGGCCGGGGGCAAGGCGACCACCGCCTGACAGTTATTGTCGATATCCCCAAAAAACTATCGGGCCAACAGAAAAAACTCCTCGAAGACTTTCGCGGCGCTAAAAAACACAGATTCTTCTAAAGTTTTCTCCCCATGCCCGAGGGGGAGATCAAGAGGGCCTGCCTGCCCTGCCTGCCGGACGGGCAGGCAGGGCAGGCAGGGGTGGGAGATTAACCGTCAATTATCACCGCGTCACTCTTCACCTCAAAGCGTGATCCGTATTTCACAAGCACCCCCCGTACTTCAATCGTCTCATCATTAGCCGGCAACTCATCCGCATTAAGCGCCGCCCCGCTCTTATTCTTTATCTTCGTGCTGCCGGCATAATACACCTGCACACGCTTTCCCTTGCTAAAAACATCCGAGCGATAAGCCTTGCCATCTGATTTTTTAGTGAGCGAGGTTAAATCTATCGTCAGAATCCGATTACTCTTGTCATGGGTGTGTAACGTTCCCTTCACCGTCACCGCGTTATCATTACGCGTAATCGTACTCACATTAAAATGATCGGCTTTTCGCTTGGCGCCGCGCAGCACCACTTCATCACCGATATCTAAACCGCCGACGGTCAGACGAATCTTCGCTCCCTTGGCATCGTATCCAAATACCTTGGCGCCGGTGATATTGAACTCAATAACTTGGCCGGCTAAATCATCTGTTGCTTCGGTCGAAGTATGACGAGAATACACCTTAAGCGTGTTATTGCTCCGATCCACCTGGATCACGTCTCCCCGGGCCGTAAAAACATAGGCCGCACTGGCGGCGCGTGAGAAATTCCCGAAAAAGAGCGCCCCGCCAACCAACAGAAAAGCGGCAGCCGCGACCATTAAATGATGGTGCTGAACTGGCTCATGAAGTGCCTGCTGCCACCGTCTACTTGCTTTCTTTGCCATACTATTTGCCGGCGTAGCCATCAGTTAATTCCTTCACGTTCCATGTGCTCGACTTTGTAATTGTACCAGTCACCTTTACCTTTTGATCATTCGCTTTCACATCAGTAAAAGATACTTCGGTTGTTTTATTCCGAAACTTCGAATCATCGTTGTACTCCATGCTAATTTCCTCTCCCTTATACGTACTCTGTTTGTAAGTTGATGTATTGACCAGAATCTTTACGGTCTTGGCTGTCGTGTTGTGCGCTTTTAACAGGCCGACTACCATGAACGCTCGCTCATGAATCCGCGCAAAAGTGAGCTCAAAGGTATCATCATCTTTCGCCACCCCCTTTAAACCGACTTCCTGTCCAATCGCAAAATTGTGATACGTCCCGCGCTTATCTTTACCACCAACACTCTTGTAGACCTTAGCCGTTCCAGCCTTAAACTCAATATTACTACCTTCCATGGCGTCGCGAGCTTTGTCGCCGGTCGCTTTCGTTACATCCGCCTTAAATGATTTATTGGCCTCATCAACATCGGTAATAATCGCCCGCGCCGTAAACTTGTACTTGTTACCAGCCGCTTGCGAACGCTGGCCATACACCGTTGCCCCCAATAAACCAACTAAGAGAAGTGCAATACCCCCCAAAATTATAAGTCGTTTCATGCTCACCAGTATAGCACACTGGAAAATAAGCCTCTTGCTTCTGTGGAAAACCATCAGTATGCTATACAATTCTTGCTAGGCGCCCGTAGCTCAATTGGTAGAGCAGTGGCCTTTTAAGCCAACGGTCGCAGGTTCGATTCCTGCCGGGCGCACGGACAAAGTTCTCTAACAACAGGAGGTATTCATGAAGAAGAACAAAGTTGCTTGGCAGTTTCAGTTGGTCAATGTTCGCTTGTTGGGTGGCGACCCGGTGTGCATCGTCGTGCAAGAGGGGATCATCACCCACGTTGGCGCCCAGCAAGGCTGGCCCAACCTCATAAACGGCCGCGGCTTATCCATCTTTCCCGGCCGCATTGACAGCCACGTCCATGACCGGTACCCGGGCGAGGGGAAGAGCGAGAACATCGAATCCGTCCAAGAAGCCGCCATTGCCGGTGGTACGACAACCATCATGACAATGGCCAACACGAACCCGTGTATCACCACCGCCGATCGGTTTTGCGAAAAGATTGCAGCCGTCAGTAAGTCCCGCGTTGAGCACCATCAGTGGTTTGGCGCTACGGCCAGCAACTACGATGAATTCCGAAAAATCAGCCATATACCTGAGTGTTTCGGTGCCAAACTGTGCATGGCTAACACCACTGGCACCGGTGAAATGCTTGTCGACCGGCGCGCCGACCAGCTCACCTGGTGTCGCCTTGCCGCCGAGCATGGAAAAGTGCTCACCGTCCATGCCGAACTTGAAGCCCGCATCGCTGCCAACACCAAGCGCCTCAAGAAGCAAGCCGCCCAGCACGGCCTGCCAGTACACTGCGACATTCGTGATGTCCAAGCCGAACTGGAAGCTGTGCAGCAAATTTTGGAACTTGGGCTGAAGGCTGGCTGCCGGCTGAACATCTGTCACGTTTCCACCGCTGCCGCCGCTCGCGAAATTCTACGAATAGCTCAAAAGGGGCTGCTGGTCACCTTCGAGCTCTGCCCGCAATACTGGCGCCTTACCCACCATGACCTCGAAGGGCAGGAAGGGTGGCGCGCCAAGTGCAACCCGCCCGTGCGAACTCCCGAAGACGCTCAGTACTTGCAAGCTTTGCTCTGCGACCCCAATTTCCCATTGGCTTTCGAAGCCACCGATCACGCTCCACACGTGGGCGCAGAAAAACGGAAGCACCACCCCGACCCATTCAAGGTCCCCAGTGGCCTGCCCGGTCTGGATACCGCCACCAATCTCTGCTGGGATCTGGTGCATCATGGAAAGATGACCCGTGAACGCTTCGCCGCTGTCACCTCGTTTTTGCCAGCTCAGGCTCTGGGCCTGAAAAACAAAGGGAGCATTGCACCCGGCTACGATGCTGACTTGATACTCATTGACGAGCAAGCACCCGTCGCTATCCGTGACGAAGATATGCTGACCAAATGTGGTTGGACACCATTTCATGGCACGCTGACCCACGGTGCCATCAAGCTGGTCATTGCCCGCGGCCAGGTTCTCTTGAACCGTCTGTAAAAAAACGCCCGCCTCGAGAAAATCGCAGCGGGCTTTTCTTTTCATTAAAATATCTCATGCGCATAGCGAATGATGCCGCGCATCCGCCACGGGCGGACAATCGCTACCGTGCCAATCTGAACACCCGACGCACCAGCCTGTTTGGCTTGCCGCACAGCACGCACGGAATCGATGCCACCACACGCCCAGATCGGCTTGGCGAAACCACAGTCTCGCGCTTCCCGAATCCAGTCGCACACAATCGGCAGCAGCGGCCACCCCGACAATCCACCACCACCCAAGTGGGCGAGCGGGGAGATGTCCGTGCCAAACAAACCCTTCCAATCAATCCGGTCGGGAAGCTGACCCCACGGAATCGTGTTTGACATAGTGATCGCATCGCAATTGGGATGCCGAGCCACCTCGCACAGCGCCTTCACCGGAACGGTCGCGTTGAACTTGCACTGCAGGGGAATGCCGAGTGCGCCCGCGATATCCAGCGCTGAACCAACTTCATTGATAAGCGAAGTCGGATCAATCCCTGCATTCGGACAGGAAAAGTTAATTTCAAGTCCAAATTGACCCTGAAATCCCGGCTTATATCGGGCAAGCAAAGTAACAAACTCCTCCAGCTCATCCAGCCGTTCAGACACCGTGGGTCCAACAGCCATGAACGACAGGAAAAACGGCTCGTGCCGCTGTTGCCAGCAATAGGTTTTGAGCAAGGCTTCGGCGCCGTGGTTACTCAACCCCACCGCATTCAGCACAATGCCTTTCAAGAAATCCACATAAATACATTTGGGTTTCCGTTCCACCGGCGTGATGCCATCTGCTTTCAGCGGCATATTGCCGGCTCGCCGCTCCAGCGTGGTTGTTTTGGCCATGAAACCGCAGCCGGCAAACGTCAGCCCAGCCAACTTCCAGTACCAATGGTACGGATACCCCTCGCCGAAAAATCCCTGGGCGCCCGCCGCATTGCAAATCGGCGGAAACCCAACCCCACGTAGTCGCATAGTGTAACTCCTTGTGAAAAAACAACCAAAAATCACCCAACTATTGACATTACCCGAAAACAAAGATTAAATCAATAGACCAGGCAAAGAGGCTTGGGAAGAACCAATGTCCTTTTCACAGGAGAATATGTATGAGTGCTCGCAACTTCCATGACCTGCTTCGCGCCCGCTGGGCCGAAGGCAAGTTCGTCTGCGTCGGCCTCGATAGCGATATGAAAAGGGTGCCATCCGGTGAGACCCAGTTTGGGTTCAACCGGGAGATCATCAACTCGACTGCTGACCTTGTCTGCGCCTACAAGCCAAACAGCTCTTTCTACGAACGATATGGCAGAACTGGATGGGATACCCTACGCCGGACTATCCAACACATCCAGATCGG
>CAYJWZ010000056.1:0-4483 GCA_964374055.1 uncultured Candidatus Saccharibacteria bacterium
TGGGGCTGAAGCAGGTCCCAAGGGTTTGTCTGTTCGCCAATTAAAAGGGTACGTGAGCTGGGTTCAAACCGTCAGAGTCTTAAGACTCTCAGGCGGCATGGCAATGCGAAAGCGGCCATGCAAAACTGACTCATATCGGTGAAGTCCTACTAACATTAACCTGTCGTATGGTAGGATAATACCGAGGGAAGTCGGCGCATTGGCTTCGCAAACGCTAAATTAAAATATCAAGAAAGCAAAGATCAAAATTTTGCATTTTGATTTTTAAAATTTTATTTTAGCGAACGAAGTTAGCGCTTGACCCCGTAGAGACTTGTCTCTCCTACAAGCAAAGGTAGGGGACAGATTCATCCCGCTGAGCGGGATGGATAACACGTCAGTCTCCCCTCAGTTACTTTAAGCAAAGAGTAACGGGGAGGTGGTATAGTCCATACCTCTGGTAACAGAGGAGAAAATATGCGCAAGACAGGTTGGTCCCTATCTGCTGCAGGCGTGGAAACGTGAGGAGCGTCCTTCCTAGTAAGCCCATACAGGGCCTTGCTACCACAGAGAGTAATCTCTGCTGAAAATTCGGCTAATAACGGTGAAGCCTTCATGCTAAAATAAAAAGCATAAGGTAATACCGTGGGAAGTCGCGCAACAACACCTCAAAAATTGAATTGGGCATACATTGCTGGATTCTTTGATGGCGATGGCAGTCTTATGGCACAAGTAAAAAATCGGAGAGACACTCCGACCGGATGGCGAATTATGTTCACCATCTGCTTATACCAGGATTCGCGTCATAAAGAACCGCTGCAATGGATGCAGAAAGTACTCGGAAGTGGCTATCTCCACGATCGTCGAGATGGCATAACCGAATACCGCATCAATGGCTATAGTGCAGTGAGAAAAATTCTCATCAACATACAGCCCTATGTCCGATTCAAGAAGAAACAAGTAAACTACGCCTTAAAAATTCTTGAAGTAATTGAGGGTAAGAAATTCCCTCTCTTACCAAGAAAAATGCGTAAGCTAACCGCTGGCTGGATGTTACAGTTGCGAGCCGCTAACTATAAGGCTCATCAACCGCAGCGTTCCGCAAGTGAAATCGAAAAATTACTTGCTTTCTGAGGTGTGTGCGACTCCGTAACGACTGATCCCCAGGTTGAACACGCAGGAATGTAGTTCAACGTAAGGTGAGATAGTGTGATTGCCATCGATACTTATACCACTATCATATGCCGACCCCTAACTTCGGGAACCGAAGTGGCGGAAGATATAGTCTACACGTACAGAAATGTGCGAGTATGTGACGAGAGGACCGGAAGGGATCGACCTCTGGTGTACCAGTTGTCCTGTTCTAGGGCACCGCTGGGTAGCTATGTCGAGCTGGTGATAAGCGCTGAAAGCATCTAAGCGCGAAGCCCACTCCAAGATTACGTTTCGTTTGAGACCCCTCGAAGAAGACGAGGTCGCCGAAAGGCGAACCTCGCCCCGCAAGGGGCGGGTTGATAGGCCACAGGTGTACGCACGGTAACGTGTTGAGCCGAGTGGTACTAATTGGTCGAGCTGTATGAATGCCACGATTTAACTAGCAATGTGTGATCGGCTTGTTCTGAGCCTGTCGAAGAATTAGCATGTTTTCATCCCAATAATTTTAACTCTAAGGCTCTTGGTGCCTTTCAGCGGAGGGGGTACACCTGTTCCCATTCCGAACACAGCCGTTAAGCCCTCCAGCGCCGATGGTAGTCCCCGCAGGATGCGGGGGCCAGAGTAGGCCGGTGCCAAGTGCCTTGTAGTAAAAATTATGATGCCGGACAGACCGTTGTGCTGCAGCCGCTAGTCAAATCAGTTTTAAACTGCCCCGTTGAATCCGTACACGCAAACGTAACATCGTCCATAAGTTTAACGCTCATACACACTGCAGCCGATGTTTCTTCAACTATCACCGCCTGCGGTTTCCGAATGTTAATATCGGTCGTTAACGTTTCAACCGAGCTGGCTACCCCGGCATCGTCTCCACATGTAAATCCAGTTGGTTCTGGATCGGCTACACATTGCTTCCAACCATCATAGGAACCAGCCTGATTCGAATATGTTTCCGATAAAATCCGTAATTGCTTTAAATTAGTCTGGAGGCGCGCATTTTGCGCTCTAGAACGCGAATTCATCATTAAACCCGCAATAATCGCCACTAAAATAGCAATTACCGCCACCACCAGAAGTAGTTCAATTAAAGTAAAACCACGCTGCATATGTGTTTACAGTACAGTATACACCACGTGGCGACAAAAGTGATATAGTGACAAGGTGTCAAAAGTAACCACCCTCATTGCGATTGCGAGCGTCCTCGTGATCGTGGGAGCGCTGGCGCTTAAACTGGTAACCTCTGCCGAAGCCAAAACCAGCCCGCCAATCACCTTCAAGCAGACTGTTACGCAAACAGTTGGCAAAGTGGCTGGTGCCATAACCAAAAAAAATATGACCGCCCAGGGTACCATTAGTAGTTTACGGCGGCCTGTCTGTCAGAACGGCAAAGTACTGAATATTGGCGTCTTAACCATGCAGTTGGCCAATAATCGTTTTATCAAATTCCGCATCGATTGTACCGATGCCTATCCGGCTACGTTACAAGTTGGTGATACGGTTAAAATTGGCTATCAGGGCAGTGGCCTGATACGCGAAGTCGTCAGCCGTATTATCTGGCTGGGGCAGCGACATGACCGCCCGCTCAATCTAAAGGTTCCAAGTACATGGCCCGGCACCGGTGAATCGTCCGGAGATTGCCCGCTGTGCGGCAACAGCGAAGGTAGTAAAAGTAGCGGCGGCAGCTAAAGCGCCTTATTTTTCCAGATCAGCAGTTCAGCGCTCTCAAACACGAGCTCCAAATCACCTTGCTTACCTAACCAGACGTAGCCATCAGCATCAAGCGTATCGCGATTTAAGACGACGAAACCAATATGCTCCCCGGTAAGCTGTGTTCCAAAATCTGTCCGCCCCGCTGCTGGCCCCAACCGGACCTCAATAGTTTTCGATACTGGTCGTGTTGATTCCGAATAAATAAATGGCCGTCCGTTTTCACCACCAACTTCACTGTTATCGCCACTAATAACCTCAACAGCAGTAAAAAAACGCGGCGCCGGATGCAAAACAGTTCGTTCGTCACTAAAGGAAAACGGCAAATATCCATGCCAGGGCAGAAATAATACGCGTGGCCGCTTATCCTGTTGTCCCAGCCGCGCTCGAGCCTCTGTCCAACTATCCGGATACACCGTCGGCAGGATTTGTCCGGAAAAACCCCGCCATGCCGGTACGGTAATATACAACGTCAACAGCAGCATGCCCAAAGAAGCTCGTCGCGGCAGCGCGGCCATGCCGGCACCGAGCAGCATACTTTCCGCCAACGCCACGATCGCTAACCACTTAGCTGAATCTCTAAGGCCCAGCCAGAACGGCACATGCTGATACAACCAGCCAGCGACCGGCGCAGTTAGCGGGTGCGCCACGCCAATAGCCAAAAGACCAGCTACGCCCCCTGCTCCCAGACAGGAAAAGACAACCAGCTTCGCCACCCTGTGCTTCCGCCAATAAAGAACTCCCCAGCCCATCGTCAGCAACAGGATAGTCATCACTACTCCAAAACCAAAGAGCTGTTCATAGGGAAAGAAAAAGGGCAGATCGGTTTTCCACGTGGCCGTCAGCGTTAAGACACCCAGCCACAGATTGCCGCTAAACGGCGCCTGCAAAGCCCGCGCCCACGGGCCCCGCGGATCCAGCTGACCCGCGCCGGCCTGATGGCTAATTAACCAACTGGCCAGCACGAAGCACCCCAAGGGAACAAGCAAAACACACCATCCCCACCAGGCTGGTCGCTGAAAGTGGCGTCGTCGCAGAAAAAACACTAGAAAAACCGGCAGCAGAAAAATCTGATGCAAGTTAGTAATGAATACTGCCAGTAAGGCCAACGCTGCTTTGAGGCCCCGCTGCCAACGAGCATCGTCTAAAAATTTAAGAAAAAACAAGACGGCCCATGGCGTCATGGCATAGGCGAGTAACAAATAAAAATGGCCCATAAACACGCGAGTAACAACAAACGAGTTAAAAGCATAGAACGTGCCCGCCGCCAGTGCCGGTACGAGCACCTGCTTACGCTGCCAGTGGCCAAGCAGCCAGCGCATAAGATGGAACATTGCCAGCCCGGCAATGAAAAACGGCAATGAAAAAACTAATTTTTGCAGTACTGCCACCGGTACCACAAAACTCAACCCCCACCACAGCCATTCATACGGCACCGTCGATAGCGACGGCGTCGGCCACCAGGTTGAAGGCACCGTCAACTCCGGCGGCCACACAAAATCAAGCAAAAACAAAAAACCCGGGGCCACAAACCACGGGAACACTACCAACAACGTTAATCCCACAAAATACCACCACGCCCAGCGCATAGCCTATGAGTATGGTTCAGCCGCTAATTGGCGCTTGACAATCATGGCCGTAAGCG
>CAYJWZ010000057.1:0-4462 GCA_964374055.1 uncultured Candidatus Saccharibacteria bacterium
TCGGCCACCGCGGCGACCACCGAATCCACCACCGCCTCCACCGCTATTGCGGCGAGGGGGGAATTCAGATTGCGGACGAGCTTCGTCAACTTTCAACACACGCCCTTCCAGCTCTTTGCCATTCCACATGGCCATCGCTTTTTGGGCCTCTTCTTCTGTCGCCATTTCCACAAAGCCGAAGCCTTTGGAACGACCGGACATCTTATCGGTGATGACGACCGCCGATTCGACATTCCCAGCCTGGGCGAATGCCTCTTTAAGACCAGCATCGTTCGTGCTGTACGACAGACCTCCCACGTATAACTTTTTTGCCATAGATTGTTACTAACACTGATTTAACTGACGTAGCCGACCTTTAGTAACACTGACACGTATTAAAAACCAGTGTTAGAACTACGATCAACGACACTATAGAACAAGTAGCTAATAAAGTCCAGCAACTTAAGCCAACCAGCGCAGCAAATTTTGCTTCGTCTGTAAGCCCAACAATTGTTCCACCAGCGCCCCAGCCCGATAAACAAACAGCGCCGGAATGCTCATCACTCCAAACTCCCGGGCCAGCGCCCGTTCCTGATCAACATCAATTTGCTTCAGCGTGAGCTTCCCCGCGTATACATGCTCCATTTCATGGAGCATGGGATCCATCACGTGGCACGGCCCACACCAATCAGCTCGAAATTCTAAAAATACCACGCCGGGCAACTGCGATAATTCCTGTTCTACTGCGGCTTTGTCCATGGACTTTTTACTATACCCTAACTCAAGCTCGCCAACAAACTCCGGGCTGTCATCTCCGGCGACGGAGCAAGACCCAGAATATCCAGGACCGTCGGCGCCACGTCAGACAGCACGCCAATCGGGTTCGATAAGATACGCATCAACATGTCATCGGCCTTAGCTAGTTGTTTATTATCGGCCGTAATATACACCAGTGGCACCGGGTTGGTGGTATGATCGGTCGAAGCTTGATGCGTTAACAAATTCTGCATCGCTTCCGCGTGTCCATGATCCCCCGTCAACAACACCGCCCCGCCGGCGGCCAGCGTGGTGTCAACCACCCGCCCAATTTGCTCATCTAGAAACTCTAGCGCCTTGACAGTGGCCTCAAACTTTCCGGTGTGCGCCACCATGTCTGGGTTCGCGTAATTCATAACAATCACATCATACCGCCCACTGCCGATTTCTTTAATCGTTTGCTCAGAAATCTCTTTGGCACTCATCTCCGGCCGCGTACTATAGTCTTCAACGTTAACCGACGGGATAGCCAACCGTAACTCACCGGGAAACGGCTCTTCCCGCCCCCCGTTCAAGAACGAAGTTACGTGGGCAAATTTCTCACTCTCGGCTACTCGCAACTGCTGCAACCCAGCCTCAGCCACAGCCCAGCCCAACGGCTGGGTAATCTCTTCTTCTTGAAACGCCACCGGATTTTTAAACGTCGGATCATACTGTGTCATGCTGACAAAAAACAAATTCTGCCAGGCTGTAACGGGGAAAAAGCTGAAGCCGGGCGCCGTGAACGCCAATGCCAGCTGCCGCGCGCGCTCCGGACGGAAATTGTAAAAAATCACCGCATCGCCATCCTGAATCGGTCGAAACGGCGCCGTTTCCGAAACCACCAGCGCCGGCGGCACCGTTTCAAAATTCTTTGTATCAGAATTTTTAAACAACGATGTCGTTGCTTCCTCCCACGTCGCATACCGCTCCCCGTCACCCCGGACCATGGCGTTATAGGCTTTCGCCGTCCGCTCCCAGTTGTTATTCCGATCCATGGCGTAAAACCGCCCGACTAACGTTTCAATCCGCCCGGCTTTTAGTTCTTGGCACAAGCGATCCGTTTGCCCCACAAAGTTGCCGGCGCTATCCGGCGGCGAATCCCGCCCATCCAGAAAGGCATGAATAAACAATCGATCACCGACGCCCGAGTCGGCTGCCAGCTTGATCAGCGCAAATTGATGATCAATATGGCTGTGCACGCCGCCGTTACTTAAAAGGCCAATAGTATGCAATGCCGCCTGCGGATTTTTTTTCACATGTTCAATCGCTTGCAGTAACACCGGGTTTTGAAAAAAAGACTGGTCTTGGATAGACAACGTAATGCGCGGCAACGGCTGGTACATCACCCGCCCCGCCCCAATATTTTGATGCCCCGTTTCCGAATTTCCCATCTCACCCCACGGTAACCCCACCTCAATCCCCGCCGCCCGGATCGCTGCCACTGGATATTCCTTTAAATACCGCATAAGGTTCGGCTGCTTGGCTTTGAGCCATGCATTGCCCTCCTCCTGAAAACTCACCCCATAGCCATCTAAAATCACCAGCACCAGCGGCCGCGGCCGAGCGGTAGTCACCATGGTTTAGATTGTAACAGCGCCGTGCCCCAACCCAAACTCACATCACTTAGCTAAATGCACGGCAACGCTTTTCCTTGCATTCCAGCCAATGCTCCTTTGGAATACTCGATTTCCGAATAATACTATCTTTCAACGTACGTGGTTTAATCGTTTGGTCAGCATGGTAGGGCACTTCGACTAACCGTGGGCTCTTGGCAATAGTCGCACTGAAGTAATAATGCGATCCGCGAGTGTGTATGTGTTGAAAACCATGACGTTTCAAAAAAGTAGCGACATCCCTAAAAGTCCAGTTGAACAGTCGCCGTGCCATGCTTCCTTACACTGGCACCCGTTCCGCAAAAACACTGGGATGCTGAATACCTGATGGCATTGCTCGCTTGTGTTGGCCCATAATCAAGGACTCCAGAAATGCCTTGTAGATATTCTCGTACTCCTCCGGCACACGCTGATTCAGCAGTTCATCTGACAAATCGCCCTTAATGACTGCTTCAACGTAACCAACGGCTGCTTCTAAAAGTTCCTGGCGCAATTCCTCGGCATTTTTACTCTCTTTTACAATCCCCGCTTCAACACAAATGCCGACATACGTATCCTGCGCCACATCAAGATAGGTAAAGAATCGTAAAGCGCCGTGTTGTTTTGTATTACTACTCATAAGCAACAAAGTTTACTCATAAAGCAAGAAGTTGTCAATAATTCACCTTCTTCTATTGTACTTAAAAACAAAAATAAGCGCTAACCCGCCCCAACCCAAACTGGTTTTTTAAAAAAGAAAACAGGGTCATCCAAGTGTTGCAGTCCATGTCGAGTTCCTGGTAGCGGACAATCCGCTCCGGATGTGTCAGGACAACGGAACCACTCGTTGGCCACGAAGACCTCGCGCGCCAGACGAACGGAACGGCCGCGATGGGACATGCCAAGCTGGGCAGCGATGATCAGGATATCGCCCGGCTGCATCTCCGCGGTAAGGAGAGGGTTAGGGTGCCCGCCGGCCGTAGCTTTAGCGAAGGCTGGAGGTGCGTTGACAGGCTACTGTGGCCATCACTCCTGCTTAAGCATCAGGCAGACTGAGTTGATGCAATAGCGCTTGCCCTGCCTATCGGCAGGCAGGCGCGGGTCGATCGGGCCATCGTCAAATACATGGCCTAAATGCGCGCCGCATGTCCGGCACACCACTTCTGTTCGTCGGGTGCCGCCACTCAAATCCTCCTTCAGCTCAACATGTTCCAAGTCCTTGGACTCGGTAAAACTTGGCCAGCCGGTACCGGAATCAAATTTTGTGTCGGAGGAAAAAAGCTCTGTCCCACACACCGCGCAGACATACATACCTTTTTCTTTGTTATTCCAATACTTGCCCGTAAACGGCGCCTCCGTACCTTTCTCACGAGCGACGTGATAAAGTTCCGGCGGCAATTCTTCGTCCTTTTTCATATCTTACGATTGTAACAGCTTAGCAAATTCTGTCTTGAGTTTTTCTAACTTAGGGTTAATGACTACCCGACAATAGGCCTGCTCGGGGTTATTCTGATAATAGTGATGATGATACGCCTCGGCCTCATAAAACTGCTCCAACGGCTTTACTTCTGTCACAACCAGCTCCCCTTCTTTATCCAAGTCATCAATAAAAGCCTCGGCCTGCTGTTTTTGCCCGTCAGTGGTATACAAAATAACCGACCGGTACTGCGTGCCAACGTCCGAGCCTTGGCTGTTAAGCGTCGTCGGATCATGGGTGGCGAAAAATACAGTCAATAGATCATGGTAGCTAAGAACCTCGGGGTCAAATTCCACTCGCAACACTTCCGCATGGCCCGTTTTTCCCGAACAAACCGCTTCATAGGTTGGGTTAGAAGTTGTCCCGCCGGCGTAACCCGGCATCACCGACACTACCCCCTTTAACTGCTCGAACACCGCTTCGGTGCACCAGAAACATCCGCCGCCAAAAACCGCCGTCTCCTTCGCCATCATCTTGAATATATACTAAAAAACCAGCACCAAGGCTACTAAACCTGTGACGGCGATCTCAAGCAGGGGCGTCAGGCCAACGCCGAAGATCGTCGGCATAGCCGAAGCATATTCCCAGCGCCGCCAGCGAATCGCCAGTTTTTCAT
>CAYJWZ010000058.1:0-4262 GCA_964374055.1 uncultured Candidatus Saccharibacteria bacterium
TATGCTCGGCTGTTCGCCCGGCGGACTCGGTTTTCCTGGTGGCAAGAGCCGGCTACTTTCATTGCGGTCTACAACCGCCAGCCTTAGGCTAAAGGCTATGAGCAGTGAGGAAGTGGAACTGATTAAAGAGCGGCTGGATTTGGCGTCCCTGATTCAAGAATATGTGCCCCTTAAGCAGGCGGGGCAGCATTTTAAGGGGTTGTGCCCGTTTCATCAAGAGAAAACGCCGTCGTTTGTGGTCAGTCCCACTAAAGGAATGTGGTATTGCTTCGGATGTTCTGAGGGGGGCGATGCCTTTGTCTTTATTCAAAAAATAGAAGGTTTGGATTTTATTGGAGCATTAAAACTACTGGCTGAGCGAACCGGGGTGGACCTGCCTGCCGGCCGGCAGGGCTCAAAAAGCAGTCGCGACGAACGCCAACGTTTATTTGACCTGTTGCAACTAACAGCGCGTTTTTATCATGAGGTGCTGCTGCACCATGCTGCCGGCAAGAAAGCGCGGATGTATTTGCACGAGCGGGGTGTTACCGAAGAAACAATGGCGCAGTTTCAAATTGGCTATGCGCCGACGGGTTGGGATACGCTACAGCAGTTTCTGCGTAAGAAGAATTTCGGGTTGCCGGAAATGCTGGCGGCCGGTGTGGTGGGAGTTAGTGGAGATGGCAGTGCTGGCCGGGCGTTTGATCGCTTTCGGGGCCGGATCATTTTTCCGGTGTTTGATCTACAGGGGCGGGTGATTGCTTTTGGGGGACGGATCACCCCATGGACAGAAACCGGGCGGGAGGGGAAGTATGTTAACTCGCCGGAGACCAAGCTGTATTCGAAGCGGCGGACGGTGTATAACCTGCAGCGCGCCAAGCAGCATGGGCGGCATGGGGCACCCATGGTGGTGGTGGAAGGGTACATGGATGTGGTGATGATGACCCAAGCCGGTTGGCCGGGAGTGGTGGCTAGTTCGGGAACCGCTTTTACGGTTGAGCAGGTGGAGCAATTGAAACGATTTACGGATACCTTGCACTTTGCGTTTGATGCTGATGCGGCTGGGTGGAAAGCAGCCCAGGCGGCTACCAGTGCGGCCTTGGCGGCCGGGATGCGGGTGGCAACCGTCCAGTTTCCGGCCGGTCAGGATCCGGCCGATGTGGCCAAGGCGGCGCCGGAACAACTGGGCCAGTATCTTGGGCAACCGCAGTCGCTGGTGGCGGTGGCGTTGGCGCACTTAAGGAGCGGGACGTCAGTTGATCAGCGTTTGGCCGAGGTGCTGCCGCTGGTGGCGGCGGTGAGTCATCCGGTGCAGCAAGGGGAGATGATTCAGGAGGTGGCGCGGGTGTTGCATCTTTCCGAAGAGCGGGTGATTCAACTGGTTACTCGAGCGCCCTTCGACAAGCTCAGGGTAAAGCCGGCAGAATCGGGAAGTACACATGAGGAGGTACGGCTGTCGGCCGAGCAGTTGCTTTTGGGATTAGTGGTGTTAGAGGGAGCCGTGCGGCGAGAGGTGTTACCAAAGCTTTCCCCAGGCTGGTTTGTTGACGACGGCGCGATGGCGTTGTATAAACAATTACAATACCTTAGTAACAACCAGGATTTTTTTACGATGACCAGTGAGGCGCTAGTGCAATTGTTGCCGTTGGAGTTAACCGCTCTGGCGGAAGGAATGCGGGTGGTGGCGGCTGATCGCCTGGCGTCTTCGAGCGAGGCGGCGGTGACGGAGGCACACGGTCTTTCCCAGTGGTTGCAGCGGCGCTGGCTGGAGCGGCGCTTACAAGCGCTGCAGACGGGCTTAGCGACAGTCGCTTTACCGGAACGAGGAACGCTGTTGCAGGAATTTCAGACGGTGGCCGAAGAGTTGGAACGGGTAAAAGCCGGGGTATGAGCCGAACATGGGTTAAACCGCGAAAACGAGTTGGGCGTGCCCACGTGCGCCGGCGGCCAGTGGCGCATAAAAAAGCGCGGCATCGAACGGTTCGGTTAACGGCCGAGCAGGTGCTGGCGCAGCCGGCGGTGCAGGCCTTGTTGCATAAAGGCATGCAGGCCGGTTTTGTCACGGAAGATGAAATGTTATATACCCTGCCGGCGATTGAAGACCACATCGAGGGTCTGGAAGCCTTTTATTCCCAGCTGGAGTCGCGGGGGATTCGAGTGGAAGAAGGGCGTGATAATTTAATTGAGTTTGAGTTGCCAACGGCCGTGGCCGGGGCGGCTAAGAAGAAAAAAGAAGAAAAAGGCCGATCAGCCCTGGATAATGTGGTGGATGTCAGTAATATCTCGGATGATTCCGTCCAAATGTATTTGCGCGAAATCGGTAAGGTACCGCTCTTGAAGGCCGAGGAAGAAGTGGAGTTGGCTAAGCGGATTGAGCAGGGTGATGCCGAGGCGCGAAAGCGTTTAGCGGAAGCTAATTTGCGATTGGTGGTTTCGATTGCCAAGCGGTACACCGGGCGCAAAAATCTGTCACTGCTGGATTTGATTCAGGAAGGCAATATGGGATTGTTCCGGGCGGTGGAAAAATTTGATTATCGCAAGGGCTACAAGTTTTCGACCTACGGCACGTGGTGGATCCGGCAGGCGATTACGCGGGCCTTGGCTGATCAGTCACGGACAATTCGGATTCCGGTGCACATGGTGGAAACGATCAATAAGTTTACGCAGGTGCAACGGCGCTTGTTACAGGATTTAGGGCGGGATCCGTTGCCGGAAGAAATTGCAGCCGAAATTGAACTGCCGGTGGAAAAAGTGCGCCATATTATGAAGATCTCGCAGGAAACAGTTTCGATTGATGCTTCGGTGGGTGATGAGGAAGAAGATTCTACGTTAAAAGATTTCATTGAAGATGAGGACACGATTACGCCGCAGCAAGCGGCCGGCCGGGAAATTTTGCAGGAGCACGTGCGGGAAATTCTGAGCGATTTAACGCCGCGGGAGCAGAAGATTCTGGAGATGCGCTTCGGATTAACGGACGGCATGACCCATACGTTGGAAGAAGTCGGCCGCGAATTTGATGTCACCCGCGAACGGATCCGGCAGATTGAAGCCAAGGCCTTGGAAAAAATCCGGGAGCATCATAAGCTGAAGAAGCTGCGTGATTATTAATTTACTAGTAACCCGTAACTCGTAACCAGTAACCCGTACGATGAAAGCAAGTTATTTTTTAGTTATTGTGTTAGTCATAGGGGCGGGTGTGTGGTGGTATTTTAAGCAACCGCAACCGGTGGTGTCGCCCGTGCCGACCGATTATCCATTACCATCACAAGCTATGCTGGAAACAGCCGATATTGATCCGATTGATACCGATGTAACCGTCACCATTAAAGCGAATAAGGGCGACATTGGGCTGGTGTTACATGGAGCGGCAGCACCGATTACGGTCGGGAATTTTGTAAAATTGGCCAATGATAATTTTTATGACAACGTGACTTTCCATCGGGTGATTCCGGATTTTATGATTCAGGGCGGCGACCCGACGGGCACCGGCAGCGGCGACCCGGGGTATAAGTTTGGGGATGAAATTAATCAATTGAAAGTGGTGCGGGGGGCAGTGGCCATGGCCAATGCCGGGCCGAACACCAACGGCAGCCAGTTTTTCATTGTGACCGGTGCAAGCTTTCCCCATTTAGACGGTAAGCACACGGTGTTCGGGGAAGTGACCAGCGGTATGGACGTGGTGGATGCGATTTCCAGGGTGCCGAGAGATGCCAACGATAAGCCACTGGAGCCGGTGGTTATTCAGAACGTAGTGATCCAAAGATAGGGGGCGAGGGTGTTGCCAACGTGGCAACAAGCTCGTATGATCCTGTTTGAGCCTACACTCGCTACGCGAGTTGAGGCACAGGGGTGCCCAAAAGCGCCCTGTATTTGAATTAGTATTCCCGGGTAGCTCCCACCTTCGCTAAAGCTTCGGCGGGCAGGCAGCGGCATCTGCCGCTCCGCTTGTTACTTCCTTACGATGCTTAGTGGGATTGTGGAGATTGTCTGGAATAAGACATTCCCAGGTAGCTCAGCGGCAGAGCAAGTGGCTGTCAGGTTAGGCAGCTTCCACGAGTAATCGTGGTCGAATAACCGGGTGAATTCGGGGAAGCCTTAACTGGTAATCCCGAGCCAATCCTTCGCCGGGAGGCTACGGATTGCAAGCAAGCCAATGATAGTTCTGGAAGGCTTGCCGGCCGTAGCTTTAGCGAAGGCAGGTGTAGAGACTAGCAAGTGAGTCCCAACAATAATCTTGCACAAGCGCCCAGCTCCTAATCTCGCCATCAGCGAGACGGATGATG
>CAYJWZ010000059.1:0-4153 GCA_964374055.1 uncultured Candidatus Saccharibacteria bacterium
GCCGAAGAATATTGGACACTCGATGCCGAGTTGTTAAAAGACGCTGACCTCGTCCGCGCCCAACTCAATAAAAAAGGTGAAGAAAAACTCGACAAGCTGACGCTTAAAAACAAAGAAGCCGTTGATGCCATCGTCAATGACTTAAAAAGCGCTACGTACAAAGTCGCTACCGTTACCCGTACCAAAAAATCTAAAAATCCGCCGGCGCCGTTTACCACCAGCACCATGCAGCAAGCGGCCGTTAATCGCCTTGGTTTCTCCGCCAAGAAAACCATGCTGCTGGCGCAACAGCTGTACGAAGGTATCGAACTACCAGAAGGCCCGGTTGGTTTAATTACCTACATGCGTACCGATTCGCTCAATGTCTCGGCTGAAGCCGCCGCCATGGCCGCTGCTACCATCAAAGCCAAGTTTGGTGCCGAGTATGCTTTGCCCACCCCACGCGTTTTCAAAACTAAATCGAAAGGCGCCCAGGAAGCGCACGAAGCCATTCGCCCCACTGACCCAGCTCACCTGCCCGAAACCATTGCTTCCGCTCTGTCGCCGGACCAGTTAAAACTCTATCAACTCATCTGGCGCCGCTTTGTTGCCTCCCAGATGGCGGCGGCTGAAACGGCCACCACGGCGGCTGATATCGAGGCCGGCCGGCCTGCCGGACAGGTAGGCAACTATACCTTCCGGGCGGCTGGCACTGTGCTTCTCTTTGATGGTTACACCAAAGCCCTCGGCGTTACAAAAGAAGATGAGAAAACACTGTTACCACCACTCAACGAAGGTGACATGTTAGATCTCAAGCAATTGCTACCCGAACAGCATTTCACTGAACCGCCGGCTCGCTATTCCGAAGCCAGCCTGGTCAAGATATTAGAAGAAAAAGGTATTGGCCGCCCCAGCACCTACGCCCCGATTATCGACACCATCCAGCGCCGCGAATATGTACTAAAAGGCGATGATAAGCGTTTCCGCCCGACCGCCATCGGCGGCATTGTCAATAAAGTACTGACCGAAAACTTTCCCAACATCGTTGATGTTGATTTTACCGCCGGCATGGAAGAAAACCTCGATAAAATTGCC
This sequence comes from uncultured Candidatus Saccharibacteria bacterium, assembly GCA_964374055.1. Classification (GTDB taxonomy): domain Bacteria; phylum Patescibacteriota; class Andersenbacteria; order UBA10190; family UBA10190; genus CAYJWZ01. The sequence goes on from CAYJWZ010000059.1 coordinate 1,075, forward strand.
CGGGGCGAAAAAGAATGGCAACCGATCATCGATAGTTTTTATAAACCGTTCCACGAGACCATCGAGCACAGCCAGAAAACATTGAGTAAGGCTGGTTTGGTCCAAGAGCAAACCGATGAGCAATGCCCCCAGTGCGGCAAACCCCTTGTCATCAAGCTCGGCCGCTTCGGCAAATTCAAAGCCTGTACCGGGTTCCCGGAATGCCGCCATACCTCGCCGGTTGGCGAGGATAAAAAACTGGCCGAAGAAGCCGGTGATGAAAAGTGTCCCGATTGCGGCAAGCCACTGTTACTGCGCCGCGGCAAATTCGGCCCCTTCTTCGGCTGCTCCGGCTACCCCGACTGCAAATATATTAAGAAAATCGAAAAGAAAACCGGTGTTACTTGTCCGAGTTGCAACCAGGGTGAAATTATTGAAAAGCGCTCCCGCCGCGGCAAGCCGTTCTACGCCTGCAACCGCTATCCCGACTGCCAAAATGCCTACTGGAGCAAACCGACTGGCGCCAAATGCCCCACCTGCGGCCGCCTCCTCGTCTACGGCGCCAAAGACACTATTAGATGTTCCTCCAAAACCTGCGACTTCAAGAAAAGCGTTTAATCCTCGTCCAGATCATCAATCGGCGTGGCCGTGCCGCTCTTCATCAATTGGGAAACCAACTCTTCCACTTCGCCAATGCTATGACACACAAATGTAATTTCAAACTTACCCTTCCCTTTATCAAACGTAATCTTGGTCGTATAGCCAAAACGCTGCTCCAAAGGCGCCGTATAGAGGCGTGACATGCGCGTTCGGTCCGACCGCAGTTGATTTTCCTCATCACCCTCCTCGGCTAACTTGCGCTGAATCCGCCGGGCTCGCACCTCGGCTTTGCGCACCGTTAATTTTTCTTCCACTAATTTGCGATAAAAGCGCACCCGCTTTTCATCACTCGGCACCATCAGAATCGCCCGCGCGTGTCCTTCACCAATCTTTTCCTCAATTAACCCTTGCTGCACTTCCGCCGGCAAGTTCAACATGCGAATTGAATTCGTCACCGCTACCCGGCTACGCCCCAGCCGCTCCGCAATCTCATCCTGACCCATACCGTAATCAGTTGTCAGCTGTTTAAAGGCAATTGCTTCTTCAATCGGATTCAAATCCCGCCGCTGCAAATTTTCCAACAACGACAATTCCAATTTAGACCGATCGGTTGCTTCTCCCTCACGCACCACGCACGGAATCCGTTCCCATTTGAGCTGCTGGGCGGCGCGAAGACGCCGTTCCCCGGCAATCAATTCATATTTTCCCTTGGCCAGTTCGCGCACCACAATCGGCTGCACTAACCCGTACACATCTAAAGAACGCGCCAGTTCATCCATCTGTGCCGGGTCAAAATGCCGCCGCGGCTGCTGTGGGTTTCGCACAATGTCATCAAGCGACACCGATAACAGCCGACCTTCTACCTTTTCATCGTCAGCCATCTGGGCTGCGCCCCGCGAAGCTCCCGGTTCTTCCGGAAGCGAAGTGGGGTCTATCGTCAAAGGCGTTACTAACGGTTTAGGCGGCAAATCAGACTCACTAGCCGCTTCCACCGCGCCTGAAGTATCCGCTTCTTCTTCCTGAATAGCTATTTTCTTGCTTTTGCCCGCTTTACCTGCCTGCCGGCCAGGCAGGGCTTTAGCCACGGCCGGCCCAGCGGCGTCTAAATCATCTCCCCGATCAATCCGTTCCAGCACATCTTCAGCGCTTTCCTCTCCTTTTGGGATGAGCGAAGCGAGTCCCCGACCAAGTAATCCCATATCTTACTATCTATACAGGTTAAGCAGCTCCTCTGACAAGTGCTCATAGGCCTTCGCCCCGCGGGAGTGTCCGGCGAACTCTAAAATAGTCGTTCCTGTCGACGGCGCCTCGGCCAATTCCGTGTTTCTTGGAATCACACTATCAAACACATGCCCGGGGAACGTTGTCCGCACCTGCCGGACAATCTTTCGCCCCAAGGCCGTGCGCCGGTCATACATAGTTAAAACCGCACCCAACACCTGTAACCGCGGATTCAAGTGCTTCCGCACCAACTCCACCGTCTGCAACAACTGATTCAACCCATCCAACGCGTAATATTCACACTGCACCGGAATCAGAATCCGATCGGCGGCCGATAACCCGTTTACTGTCAACAAACCCAAGCTCGGTGGGCAATCAATTAAAATAAACTGAAAATGTTCAGCCAGCGGCTTCAGCGCCCGCCGCAAGCGATACTCTCGATAGGGCTGATCCATCAGCTCAATTGCCGCCCCGGCTAAATCCGGTGTGGCTGGCAACAAGTTCAAATTCCGTAAGTTGGTTGGCTGCACCGCTTGGGTCGAAGCCACCCGTTCCAGCAATACGTCATACAGCGTCGGCATCCCCGGCATCAGCCGCACACCCAGCCCAGCCGTGGCGTTGCCCTGTGGATCCAAGTCAATCACCACTGTTGGTTTGCCGGCCGCTGCTAAATAGCCGCCGAGATTAACACTGGTGGTCGTTTTCCCAACGCCACCCTTCTGGTTCACGACCGCCAGTATTTCTGCCATGCAAGGATAGTTATGCTCTCAGTGTAGAGCAGAGCAGCCCCCTCGACAAGCCAGCCCACTCGCGTATTCTGTTCATACAGGCCGGGGTGGCGGAATCGGTAGACCCGCCTGCCGGCAGGCAGGCGCACAGGACTCAACCACAATACAAATGTGTATACCGTATATGTCTTGCAAAACAAAGTTAGCAACTATTGGTATGTTGGCCTCACCAATAACTTAGAACGCCGTTTATCACAACATCAAGCTGGTCGCGAAAGAACTACTCGTGCATATCGGCCGTTTATTCTCGTTCACACGTAAATACTCCCAACTCGACAAGAAGCTAGAAATAGGGAAAAATACCTCAAATCCGGTACTGGTAAAGAATGGTTGAAAGAGCATTATAAATAAGTAGGCCCGGGTGGCGGAATCGGTAGACGCACAGGACTCAAAATCCTGCGAGCGCAAGCTCATGAGAGTTCGATTCTCTCTCCCGGCACCAGATAGGAAATTGCAAGTTTGAAAGGTTCGCCTCGCTTCGCTCGGCGATA
>CAYJWZ010000060.1:0-2371 GCA_964374055.1 uncultured Candidatus Saccharibacteria bacterium
AATTTATTTATGAACTACTGGATTAGCGGGTTGGTGCGGTGGTGGTGCTGGAACCGGCTACCGGGGCAATAGCGGCGCTCGTTACTTATCCGGCGTTTGACCCGAATATTTTTGCGCAGCCAGCGCGACACGGCGAAATTGCCGGGGCGCTTAGCCAACCTGGTGAACCTTTGTTTAACCGAGCGGTTGACGGTACGTATCCGCCTGGCTCTACCATAAAACCATTTTTGGCGGCGGCCGCCCTGGCGGAGCACCTTATCACACCGACTACCACTATTTTTTCAAGTGGGGGTATCACGGTCGGGCCATGGCGGTTTCCCGATTGGAAGCCGGGTGGGCATGGGCCAACCACAGTAACGAAGGCTCTGGCGGAGTCGGTTAATACCTTTTTTTACGCGATCAGCGGGGGCTATGAGCAGCAGGCTGGTTTGGGGGTTGATACAATCACCGCTTACTTGCGGCGGTTTGGGTGGGGTGCAGCGACCGGCGTGGATTTACCGAGTGAAGCGGCTGGTTTTCTACCGTCACCAGCTTGGAAAGAGAAAAACAAACATGCATCCTGGTATATTGGTGACACCTATCATTTGGGGATTGGCCAAGGCGATGTGCTGGTTACGCCGTTGCAACTAAGTGTAGCGACAAGCGTGATTGCCACCCAGGGGTGGCGGCCACAACCCTCACTGGTCGCGACTAATCCGGTCAAAGGCGAGCGTCTTACCTTAAGTGGATTGTCAGTTGTCCGTGATGGCATGCGAGCGGCGGTAACAGAGGGGTCAGCGCGGGCATTAGCTGACCTGCCGATTGCGTTGGCCGGGAAGACCGGGACGGCACAGGCGGGCGGGGCGGCTACGGAAGCTACCCACGCCTGGTTTACCAGTTTTGGGCCGGTGGAGCAGCCGCGGTACGTGGTGACTGTTTTGCTGGAAAAAGGGGGAGCGGGTGATCGTGATGCGGTGCCGGTAGCCAAGGCAATCTGGAAATGGTTAATCGAACATGACAGATTGTGGGGAAAGCGCTCTTGACCTTCCGCTTCAGGCTGCCTAAACTTCCGTTTACACTCTTACTTATTAACTTATTTAGATGAAACCAACCTACCTTACGCACGAGGGTCTTAAAGAATTGCAGGATAAATTAAGCGAGCTGAAAACGGTACGCCGGCGCGAAATTGCCGAGGCGATTAATGCTGCCAAAGAGCAAGGAGATTTGTCCGAGAATGCGGAATATGTAAGCGCCAAGGAAGAACAGAATCGGATTGAGCAGCAAATTGCCGAAATGGAGGTATTGCTGAAAAGCGCCCAGGTGATTGAAAAATCGGATACGAATATGGTCAGTATTGGCAATGTGGTGACGTTGAAGTGCAATGGCGAATCAAAAACGTATCAGATTGTCGGCTCGAACGAAGCGGACCCCTTGCATGGCAAGGTAAGTAATGAATCGCCGATTGGGCAGGCGTTGCTGGGGCATAGGGTGCAGGAAACAATCAATATTCCGACACCGGCTGGCACCAAAGAGTGCACGATCGTGAAGATTGCGTGAGGGTGGATAATGCTATGTGCGGGATATTGATTTCTTTGGTATATTGTTAGGTATGGGGCCCCTTGATGCTAGTAATCCAATTTATTTCTTTCTGACGTTTGCGTTTTTAGTTATCGCGATCGGGCTGGTTATAGCGGCTGATAAGCGATCCGCGCGGTCGCGAAAATAAAGTGGTACTTACTAGTAGACAACTTGAACGACTTTCTAGTATCAGCGCTGATGTAGGTCAAGTATCGCTCGCGTCGGTTGTGATTCCTTATTTTTTTGATGGTTACCAGCCTCATTTAGCACTGGCGGGGATAGGTGTGGCTTTTAGTGGCTGGTTTTTTAGTTTGTATCTTCTTCGTAACGCATGAACTTCCAACCAGAAAATCTGATTTTCTTTTATCTTATCCTGGCTTTGGTACTGACGGTCTTTGGGGTGGTGGCGTACCTGTCTTCGGATAAAAAATAAAAATCCCTGAACCAGTGCAAAGCACGGTTCAGGGTTGGGGGTGAGACACAATGGTGGTCGTTCCGAAGAACAATCCCAATCACGTCTCACCCGATGTGCGGGACAGACTCCTTTGCGTCGCAATACGACAACCTATGGTTCGTCCCACATTGAGCCTCGCATACTTCCAAACGTTCATTGAAGAACAGTGCGAGGTTAGCGAGGCAAGATGGCGGACAAAGGCCTACTCGTTCAAAGAACATCCCAACCCACGTCCGCCGAGGGGAGGGTACAACCGGAACATAGTGCAAAGCACATTTTCTTCCACGTACCCTCTTTTGAAGCACCCTCATCCTAACCTTCTCCCTATCCAGGGAGAAGGGAAAAGAGAAGTGGTTCGAA
>CAYJWZ010000060.1:2471-4071 GCA_964374055.1 uncultured Candidatus Saccharibacteria bacterium
ATGAGACAAAGAACAGTACTAGGCCACGGCTTGGGAGTCGCCGGAGGCCGAGTTGGGAGGAGTGGTCGCTACTGTGTGTAGCTGGCCGTACATCCATTCCACGAAGCGCGTCAGCGTCCGCCACAGGCCCATCTTGTGGATGTGGCCGTCGGAGTACATCTTCACTTTCTTCGTCTTGCCGTCGACCTTACGTTCCGCCTCGACCGGTTCCGGGTGCTGGGCGCGCAGCCGCTGCTTGTTGATGAGCAACTTTTCGCCCCAATGAGACCCCGGACGGCGATTGAACTGATCGGCCAACAGATAGAGCGACTGGCGAGCCGTCGGATTCCAATTGGCGACCATGCCAACCCGTTTTCGCGGAAAGCTTTTTTCCGGCGGAATGTCGGCATACTTGCCACCGCGTAAGACATGCACGCCGCAGAAGGCTTTGAGCCGAGCTTTGCTCTTGGAACGCGCCCGGTTGGACGCTTTCACACGATCCTCGAGCGTCATGCAGCCCGTGAAATCCGGTTGGACTTCGAACCGACGCACGTCACCGATGGCGGCCAAGAGTCCGGCCACGATGCGCGGACCACAGCCGGTGATGGGCTCAAACACATGCTCCCACTCGCTGGTGTCGCGAACGGCTTGCATGAGTTCCCGATCGGACCGTTCCTCGGCCTCGACCATCCGGCGCAGGATCTCGTCATTGGCCTTCTCGTGCTTGATGGCATCCTCGATTATGCCTTCGGGATATAGGCCGTCCTCGGACAGGAAGCGCATGCCGATGAGCCGTTGGTCGAGCCGCTGGCTGCAGGCAATACGGGCTTTCATGGCGTCCATCCGTAACTGCAGCCGCTCCTTGACCCGAATGAGGTCGCGATCACGGCGCAGCAAGCGATAGAAATCGCCCGGACGCTGCTCGAGCATTGCGATCAGCGTGCGGTGGTCGTTTTCCTTGAGATCATCGCTGTCGCCACCGCGGAAGTCTTTCAGGGCAAACGGTGGCACGCGAAACACTTCGGCTTCGAACGTATCACCCTGTCGGGAAAGACTGGCCGCCAAACGATCGCCGGAGCCACCCATGACCATGGCCACGCGGTCAGCCGGTTGCAGACCTTCGTAGGCCGTCGGGACATGGGTCAGCAACTCCCAGCGCTCGTCGATTGGGCGCTGGCGGGTATGACCGACTGGAAAGTTTTCCGGGATCTCCGCCCGTTTCAGCAGGCGCCACTTGCAGTGGTGCGGCCGGTAGGGCGTGAGGTCCGCTTCTGGCGTGACCGGCTCCCAGGCCACCGGGAACATCTTGTAAGCGAAGTCCAGTTCGGCCTGATCGTCCGGCAGCTCCAGATCCGTGATGATGCCATCGTCGTTCTTGATGGCGACCATGGTCGGGCGGGCCTCGCCTTCGGCGGTTTGCTTCCGGCGATGACGGATACCAATCGTTCGCATCGGACACCTCCTCAAAAAGGTTGGGAAAGAAGAGGGGGTGCAGTGATCGAGACGTGCATCAGCACAAATCGCTCATCGCACCCTTTAAAGAAGAGGCTTGAAATGTATCGGTTTATTGCGGAGTTGTCAAGGATGTGGGGCTCCTCTCACTTTAGTGTGGTGCAAAACT
>CAYJWZ010000061.1:0-3924 GCA_964374055.1 uncultured Candidatus Saccharibacteria bacterium
AGGCCGTGCTGCGGCAGGGCATGGCTGTGCAGCTTTCAGGTCAGTGAGGAGTTACGCATCCACCCCTTTCAGTAATTAGTGGCTTATTTAAGCTAAATTAATACGCCCATCATAATAAGCGCAGGTTTTACACTCCGGGTTATGCCCCGGATACTTGCCATTGAGCAATTTCACCATCACCCCTAATTTTTCCTCCAGCGCGCCTATATCAATCGCCACCCGATCAACGTGCGAATCAAACTTTACCTCAATCGCCGGGTTATTTTTGTCTTTCACAAAATAATGAAGCAAATATGCCCGATCCGACACTGGAAAACCATGCTTCGAAAACATAAACCCATAGGCCGCCAGCTGATCACGATAATACTTCTGCTTATCCTCTTTCGGCGCATTGCCCGATGATTTATAATCCGCCGGCACCAGCTTACCCGAAGCTTCCACCAACACATCATCAATTTTCCCCACCAGCACATAGCCGGCCGCTTCATCTACCACCCGCAACGAATTTTTATTCTCCCGCCACTTGGTTTATTGCGCGGAATCCACAAACGGCTTGTTACGCTCGACCTGCAATTTCTTCACTTCCGGCGGAAACGTCCCCTCCGCCCGATACTGGTCATAGCGCGCTTTTAAAATCGAATCCATCGCCGAATTTAACAGCAGCGGCAGCGACGGCGCCCGCTTGTACTGATTCTCCACCCAGAAACACGACCGGCACTCGGTGTACTTATACAACCCGCTCGGGCTCAATTTCCACAATCCCTCTTTGGTTTTCATGAGCCTGATACTACTCGCCCAGTCCCAAAATCTCAACCACGACGCGTCCGCCCGCGCATGTGCTTGAACATCTCCACCTGTTCAAACCTTGTCATGCACGGCCTTTGACCGCATAGTGACATGGCAAGCACGCGTACCTGCCTGCTTCACTGTTTCTTTCCCAACCTCAAACAACGCAAAGGAGAAACGGACATGTCAAGTACCGCTTCCGGCGTCAGCCCGACCCTGCGGCAGCGCGGGTGGGGCATCGGACAGAACGGCCGTGCTCAACCAGCCAGCCGTGCCTGTGACCGAACCCGCACTGTGCTTGAAACAATGATTGATCAGCGTCTGATCAGCGCCATCGGCCATGGCACCGGCCCCGCCGCCCGTCCCCTCGCCGTCCTTGATGCCACCGCCCGCCTGATCGTCAAAGCACTCAACGCCGCCGTCGAACACAGCGCGGTCATCACCATCGCCGCCGGCAAAAAGATCCCGGCCGCCAACTACCAGGAGCTGTTGCAGCGCAAGCGAGCGGCCCTCAACAAACTGTTGCCGACCCATCACCACCCCGCGGCGAGCGTAGTGCTGCAGCACATGTGGCCGGCGGGCACCCCGGTCAGTGGTGCCCGCTGCCTGATGGACAGTGCCTTTCACGCCCATCGCACCCGGGTGATCGACGCCATTGCCAGCTACGCCAGTGAGCTCGTCAGCCACGGTTTGCTTGGCTTCACTATGGAATCCGACTCCGCGCCAGCATACTCATACACTCTGCACACGATGGAACTCGACCCCGCTGTCTTCACCTCCAAACAGACGGTGACTGTCAATCCGACCGCTCCCGAGGGCCAGCGAACCACCTACACCACGCGGAGTAAAGGCAGCGGCACCGCTCGCCACGTCACCGCCGAGCATGTGCACCACCTTGGCGCCGACGCCCAGACGGTACCGTTCGACCGTACCCGGGTAAAACTTCCGCAGCGGGTTGCTGCCTTCAAGCGCCAGCTGCCGCCGTGGGTAACGCCGTATCTAACCCTCACCACCGGCACTATCACCCGCGAAGAGGTTCACGAGCGCGACCAGTATCACACCCAGTGGCAGTCAGACGTGATCATCAGCCAGTGGAAAGCATCACCCGCCTTAGTATTAGGCGAAATCGTGCTGGCCGGCTGGAGCGACTCGGACTTCGCCTCCGAACGGCAGACCATGCAGGCCATCACGTCCGGCGGGCATGCCGGCTGGTGGCTGCTCGGCGGCATTGCGGCCGCCGTGGCTATCTGCATCCTGTTTCCCGGCGTCGCCCCGGCCGTCGCCCGTGTCGCTGCCGGAGCCGCCGCCCGGGCAGCGGCCGTTGTCTAAAAAACCCCCGGCAAATCATGCAGCCATCACTGACATCACCCTCAGCGATGGCTTTTTCTTAAACTCAAAGTACCCGGACCTCGATCCCCATGCTTCTTCCGCTCTCCGCCACCCGCCCTGAACCCGGCATGGTTCCAGGGCCACCCGCTAGCCACCTTTTTGAATAACGCTATATTATCGTTCGCTTTCCAGTTTCAACTTCAGTAAAAATATCGTCTCGGTCCGGAGCTTGGCTTTTACCCACTCCTTTTGGCTGACATCCAAAAGCTCGCCCATGCCGGACAGCATGGTGTGATCTCCCGTCTTCTCAAGTGCCGCAATACACTGCTGAACAAAGTCCTTGAAGCGCATGCCGGTACGCGCTTCCACGATCTCTGTATTAACCGGCCAGTTATGCTGCAGGAAATACCAGACATCAAAAATATCCCGGTTCGTTTTTCCAATCCGCTCATACATCGCGCAAAGCTTATGGGCAAACATATCCTCTTGTACCATAACTTTCATAGAAATGCCGAGGTAGGATTTTACTTCATACTTTGAACCGAATTCCCGACGGTTGATTTCCACTTTGACGTTCTGGGCTCCCGGTACCTTATCGTCATACGCCAGCACATAAAACAGGTTAAATTGTTTCTTTTTGGCTTCTTTGACCGTGCCGTACTGCTCCAGTATATTTTTTACCTGTTCACACACATGGTCTTCTTTTTTGGTATCCAGCAAATCAAAATCAAGGTCCACTGAAAAACGGTTGAGTGCATAGAACAGATACACTGCCGTGCCGCCCTTAAAGCCCAGAATGGGGCCGATAGTGGCCTCGGCGTAGATATCTTTAAGGATTTTAATCAGAATATTTTTGTGCGTTGTGATAGTAAGCGTCATACTGCCTGATAACGCTTAACCATTTTCTCCATACGTTTGTTGCCGCCATAAATCGGGAGGATTTCATACACCGCATCCCAACGCAAAGGCGCAAGATTATCGAAGTGATAGTCATTATTGAGATACACGACATCTAAAAATGCTCGCTCTTGAGAAGCGATGGAATAAGTATCTGTAGTGAGAACGCCCGCCTGATTCGTTAAGATAGTGTCCTTGATACTTTTGTAGGCATAGGCCTGGCCATCGGCGATAATGTCCCGGGTGCTGTATGAAGCAACAAAAATCTGGTTGTAGTGCTGAAACGTAATCCCCGACTGCCCAAGCACGGTCTCAAAACTTACGTACGAGGGAGTAAAAATCCTCGTTGCCAGCTCGAGTTTGTTATAACTTTTATCTTTGGCGTAAATGCCGCGGCGAATACGATACAGCTCACCGGTTTTTACATAGTAATTAACTCCGGCAATGGTGGCCTTTTTATCAGTATCCCCCCACATCAGGGAAATGTCCTTAAACGTAAAGACTGTTTTACTTGATCGCAATAGGGCAGAAAGTGGCTTTTTTTCGTATTTCATCCACCAAAGATTATAATAATTCTATCCTTTGGTTCTTATTATATACTATAACCAGCCAAGCGCAAATAGGCCGCTCCGCCCGCCCTGAACCCATCGTGGTTCCAGGACCACCCGCCCACTCGCCTTTCACCTTGCGCCGGGGCTTCTTCAACTGGTTTTTTTAATTGGGTCGTCGGCGTTCATAACTTTTTATTTTTCCGCGTGGGCAGTAATTTCCAAGTTACAACTGTGATGTTGCCGGCACCACGCCGCGCACGATCGCGTTCCCCACATTCACGTCGGTAAGGCGGCGATAGGTGCCGACGTCGCGCACGCTCTTGAAGCCCGCGATCACGGTGTCTCGGGCTTTGCGACCTCC
>CAYJWZ010000062.1:0-3867 GCA_964374055.1 uncultured Candidatus Saccharibacteria bacterium
GTTTTTTAGGGATAGTGTCAGTTTCGTCGTCATCGGTAGGGTCAGTACAGCCGGGGTCAAGGGTGTCGGCCACGGTATCTTCAGGGTCGGCGTTGTCTACCCCATCTTCGCATTGTTTGGGCAACTGATACGTCACCCAGGTGAAATCGCGGATGATACGGCCTTTTTCCGGCCCCCTTGGACTAAACCGGACGGCGTCACCGCGCGTAAATATGGTGGCCTTATCCCCGGCTTTACTGACGTTCACGGCCAGCTTTCCACTATAATTAAATGTATCAGTTAAACCGCTATGGCCGCCGGTGACGGTGCGCGATTGGTTCTGGAGGATGTGCAGTTTCCAGGACGGATCGATGTTGAAGAAATTATTAAACTTGGCGCTTAAGCTGCTCCCCGGCCAATTTTTTATTTGACGTACCAAATCAAACACAACGTCTTGCGTGCCAAGTTTGCCCAGCCAGAATGATCGATCGCCGGCATTCGATAAGCATATTTGTTGTGTAGTGCCCCATCGGCCGGTTAATATTCGGCAGCCGGTGGTGCGGACGTCAGAGCGATGCCCGGCCCGGGAGAGGACAGCCAGAGTGGCGTTGGTGGTGGCGTTGGTGCAGGCCACCCACGACATGTTCACTTCATACAGCACGTTGGCACTGGTGACGGTGCTCTGGTGAACGGGACTGTTAATAAACAGGCTCATAACTTCGCCGCCGGTGACATAGGAATACCGGATGCCGTTGGCGCGGGCTGTCGTGGCGACGAACAGGGTGGCGGCAGTTATGGCCAGCAGAATCAGCGTGGGCGGGACGGGCGGAAGAGTGAGCGGGGCCCGGCGGCGGAGCATAAGCCAAGCCAGGGCGGCGAGAAGGAGTAGCACTCCCCCGCCAATGGCGGGCCAGCCCCACCATGGCAGCGATGGCCAGCGCCAGCCGGACGGGGGCGGCCCGAGCGGTGCGGAACCGGATGGCGAGGGGGCGGGGCCAGTCATATTCGGATACGGTACGGTGTAAGCCGCCAGCACGGCGCCGCCGGCATCGGCCACGGTCAGTTTGAGCACGACATGATCAGTGATGGTCTTCGTGAGCGGCACTTCAGCCGTGCCGGAGACGGCCCCGGCACTCAACTCAACCGGCCGGGTGACGGTGCCGGCTTCGGTCGCGTTGTCGAGGATGGCCACGGTGAGCTGGCCGGTGGCATCGGTTGCCCGATCGGCCGAGCCGACGACGGTGAAGCTGACGACGGCCGTATCACCGGCATTGTGCACGGGGGTCGCCAGACTGGCGCTGATAATAGAAGCGGACAGGCCGCGGACAACGTAGCGCGCTTCAGCCAAATTAGAGACGGTTGTATCGCCGCTGGTCAGCGTCAAAAGGACGCGATAGGCGCCGGGTTTGCTGGCAGCGGTGAGGGGAATGGTCAGATTTTTCGGGGCGGGGGTACCGGGAAGGGCGACTATGTCCGGCAGCGTGGTAACCGTCGGCGGATCCTGGTTAAAGAGGCGCCGGGTGGAAACGGTCAGCGGCGCGGTGAAGGCGGTTCTAGTCGCGTTCGTAGCAGCCAGTTTGAGCGATAGCTTCTCACCAGAATCAACGTTGACGCCTTCAAGTGGGGCCCATGAGGAACGTTCTTCCTGCGTGATCGGGTCCTTAGAAGTGACGTCAACCGATTGCGGCTCGAGCGTGGCGAACTGCGTTGCGTTGCCCGTTGTCAGGGGGGCATTGGCCCAGCCCATTTCCCGATCGTTGTCCGTTTTGAGCTGGACGCGGATGCGATAGCCGGCAGGCGGCAGGGGCGGCGTGGTAATGGTAAAGGTGCGCTTTTTTGATTCGTTGGGCTGGAGCGTGAATATGTCCGGCGGCGTCACCCGAGCATAGACGGTGGGATGGTCGGCGGTGAGGGTGTCTTCTTTGGCGGGAGGCGCCGGGCTTAAGACGAGCACGTCATACTGCAGCCCGCTGACGACAGTCGTGTTTTGACTCAACGCCGTAAAGGCGCCGGTGATAGTAGTGGGTGTCGGGGCAATGACGGTCAGATTCTGGGCGTAGATCAGAGGAATAATGGTGGTCTCACTGGCAATTACTTCTTCTTGAGCAAAACTGACGGGAGCGAAAGCAGTAACCAGTAACCAGTAACCAGTAACCAGCAGAGACACACCGGAACGTTTTTTCATGTTGTTAATAATAACACACCCCGTGCCCTTTGACATGCTCAGGGTAAAGCGGGGTGTGTATAAAACGTATTAATTTGTTTTACAAGTTCAGGTCGTCAATGGCTTCATCGACGGTCTGTTTTGGAGGCTCTGGCCCTGCCTGACCGGCAGGCAGGTCGGCGGACTTCGCGGGGCGAGGCCCCGCTCCGCCTTCGGGTTCATTGATTTTCAAATTGACCCGCGCGTTGTTCTTGGCGCCAATTACCCGCAACAAAGTGCGGACAGATTTGGCAGTAGCGCCTTGCCGGCCAATGACCTGGCCCATGTCGTCGGGGTGAACAGTAAGTGTGATCAACACACCCATCTCGTCGACCGTTCGATCCACCTTGACGGAGTCAGGGTGGTCGACAATTGACTTCACGATGTACTCGACGAATTCCTGGTCGTGGCTTGGTCTCTCTTCGGCCATAAGTACTTTCGGACAGATTAACGGATTAATGTCGTGCGCTCTGGTAGGGTGAACCGTCGACCAACGATTCTTTGAGCTTCGGACTTTTCTACTGTAGCACGGCCGACGTGAAAAATCAACTTTTTTCGGCTTTTTTCTTGGGGTGCCAGCTGGTGACTTTTGGAGCCTCGATGATCTGGTGGGTGACCAACAGGTTATGGATGGTATGGGAAGGTTGGGCACCTTGTTTGATCCACTGAGTGACTTTCCCCTTATCAACCACAAAGGCATCACTATGAGGGTTGTAGTGGCCGAGGTCAGCTACATACTTGCCTTTAATAGGGGCCGAAGCCTGGGCTACGACCACGCGATAGGTGGCGTAATTCTTCTTGCCGCGGCGCTGGAGACGTATTCGTAACATGGTGGTGATACTACTTATCCATCTTGAGTTGGTCAAGGGCCGCTTTGGCGGCTTTTTGTTGGGCCTCTTGTTTACTGGAGCCTTCGCCCTCCCCCAGTTTGCGGTCACGCAGGAAGACACCGACGATAAAACGCTTGGCATGATCGAGGCCGTCTTCCCGGAGCACATGATAGGAGGGGGTGACGCGAAACTTTTCTTGAGCGATTTCCTGGAAGCGGCTTTTGTTGTCGATATGCAGACCTTGGGCAATCACTTCCGGGAGTTGGCTAATTACTAAGCGTTGAATAAAGTCGGCGGTAGTGGTGTAGCCTTGGTCTAAATACAGTGAGCCAATAATGGCTTCAAAAGCGTTGGCGAGGATATAGGCGCGGGCTTTGCCGACGTCTTTACTTTCGCCGCGCGACAGCAACAGAAAATCGCTGACCTTCAGATCAGCCGCCAGACGCGAGAGCATTTCACCCCGGACGATGGCCGCTCGTAGGTTCGTTAGTTCTCCTTCCGGCAGGTCGTAATGATGGTAGAGATGGTCAGTCACCACCAGCTCAAGAACAGCGTCACCTAAAAATTCGAGCCGTTCGTTATGGGACAGACGAAAATCGGGATGTTCGTTTAAATAGGAACGATGGACCAGCGCCTGGCGCAACAGATCTTTGTTTTTAAATGTGCAGCCGATGCTTTGTTCCAGCGGGGTAAAATCAATTTCACTCATCTTTGCGTGGCTCACCCATTTGTTTGTAAATTGTGCCTAACACCCCGTTCACGAACTTACCAGAACTGGTACCACCAAAGGTTTTAGCCAGCTCAATGGCTTCGTTAATAGCCACTTTAGGGGGGACATCTTGCGCCGCGGCATAT
>CAYJWZ010000063.1:0-3781 GCA_964374055.1 uncultured Candidatus Saccharibacteria bacterium
ATCGCTAGGGGAACCTGGCGATGGATCACCTCCTTTCTAGGGAGTAAATCTAGAACCCGGCATCCGCCGGGCTACGTCGAACCCCGCCGTCGGCGGGGAATGCCCTTTAGGGCGCTGGAAAGTATATCTTCCAGTTAAAACATGTAATATACGTCCTGTCTCGGGACTGTCCGGGGTGAATGGGATCTATTGTTTGTTTGGCTAGCACAACTGCATGTTCTTTGGGCAAGTAGCTCAGTTGGTTAGAGCACTACACTGATAATGTAGAGGTCCGTGGTTCGAATCCACGCTTGCCCACCTATACTGCTACAATCAAAGTATGAAATTGCCTCCGGAAGTTCAGGAAATTTTATCGACGCTCAACCAAGCGGGGTTTGCCGCCTACGCCGTAGGCGGCTGTGTCCGTGATCTGCTACTCAAAAAAACACCAAAAGATTGGGATGTAGCTACGTCAGCTAAGCCCGAAGAAATTCAAAAGCTTTTCCCAAAAAATTTCTACGCCAATAAGTTTGGCACAGTGACGGTACTCACCTCACCCCCGGTGGGTGAGGTGGAAGTCACCACCTACCGGATTGATGCCGGATATACCGACCAGCGCCACCCCGACCATGTCACCTTCACGCCGAAATTAGAAGAAGATCTGGCTCGGCGGGATTTTACCATCAACGCCATTGCGCTCGATGAAGCCGAAATTATTGATCCGTTTGCCGGCCAGGCCGACCTGGCCGAACGCCTCATTCGGGCCGTTGGCAAGCCCGCCGAGCGCTTTGCGGAAGATGCCCTGCGCCTGCTCCGTGCTGTTCGCTTCGCCGCCCAACTTAATTTCACTATTGAGGCCGAGACGCTGGTCGCAATCAAAAAACATCACGAACTCATCCGGGCTGTTTCACCCGAACGTGTTCGCGACGAGCTCAAAAAAATTGTCTTAAGCGACTCGCCCGAAAAAGGCTTCAATCTTTTGGCCGGCACCGGCTTATTACAAGAAATTCTCCCCGAACTAGCCGAGGGTATTGGGGTTGAACAGAACAAGCACCATGTGTATACCGTTTTTGAACACAACGTAAAGTCACTCCAGTTTGCGGCCGACTACGATTACGCCTTGCACATTCGCCTGGCCGCCTTGCTGCATGACATTGGGAAACCCCGAACCAGATCCGCCAAAGGCGGATCGGTTCAGGGCGAGCCCCGCGATTATACTTTTTATGGGCACGATATTGTTGGTGCCCGCATCGCCGAAAAACTGCTGAAGCGGCTGCACTTTTCCAATGATGAAATAAATCAGATCGCTCATTTAGTCCGCCACCACATGTTTTATTACGACATTGGCAAAGTGACCAAAGCCGGCCTGCGTAGGCTTTTACGCCGGGTCGGCAAGGAAAACTTTGATGATCTAATTAAATTGCGCATTGCCGAGCGCAAGGGCTCCGGCGTGCCCAAAGCGCGTCCCTATCGCCTGCGGCACCTGCAGTTTCTAGCCGAAAAAGTCTCTCAACAACCGTTAACTGTCGGCCAGCTAGCCATAAATGGCCACACGCTGATGGACGATCTTAAACTATCGCCCGGGCCTATTCTAGGCGGCATCTTAAACGCCCTGCTCGCCGAAGTTTTGGATGATCCAACCAAAAACACTAAAGACCATTTACTCAAGCGAGCTACTGAGCTAAAGGGTAAAGATCCCAAAGAGCTAAAAAAACTGGGCGAAACTGCCGTCAACAAAGAAGAAACCAAACGCGAAGACGAGATTAAAAGAAAATATCATGTCTAATTTTTCTCCCCCTTACGAAGGGGGAGTACCCGCGAAGCGGGGGTAGGGGTTATTATAAACCCATGACCTTCCCCTCATTTGTCCTCGGGCTGCTCGTGATGGGCATTGGCTTTACCATGGTCTGGCGCACCAATCGCTGGGATGAGTTCTTTGGTTCGTTCGAATATGCCGTTGGCGTTTCCTGGCTATCGTGGAAGACCGTCGGCATTATTCTAATCTTTGTTGGGTTTTTAGTCGCTTTTGGCTTACTTCAGGCCTTCTTCTTGGCCACCATCGGCCGCTTTTTCACCGGCTTCGGTATTGGGAGTTAGTTCGGAAATACCCTTTAATCTTTTTTCCACTCCGTTTTTTATACCCACCCACCCACGTCTGTTTGCGTTTATGTGGCTTCGGCGGCGCCTCAATATCGCCACCGGAATACTTATTGCTCCGCGGGCGTTTACCCCGAGCTCCTCGAGGGGCTCTTTTATGTACTGTCGCCCGTTCCAGTTTCCAGCTTCGCATCATAAGAACAGTATAACATAAGGCATGCTATACTTTAAGGAGTATGGCCTTGCGGGAAATGATGCGCAATAAAGACGACGGCATCAGCAAACGGCAAACCCGCCGTATCCGCCGTACCCTGCTCGGTTAGCAATAAACCAGTATGCTTGGGCTGCAAATACTTCTCTTCGTGATCGGTTTCGGCCTCTTAATAAAGGGGGCCGATTGGCTGGTTGAAGGTGGGTCAGCCATCGCCCGGCGTTTCGGCATTCGCGACATCGTTATTGGCTTAACGATCGTATCGTTTGGTACCTCGGCGCCGGAGCTGATCGTCAACCTTTTTTCGGCCGTGTCCGGGAAAACTGATTTGGCCATCGGTAATATCGTAGGCAGCAACATTGCGAACATCTTACTTATCCTTGGTGTGGCCGCGATGATTTATCCGCTGCGAGTAAAGCTGGGAAGCGTGTGGAAGGAGATTCCCTTGGCTCTACTGGCCGCGCTGGCCGTATTTATTTTGCTCAATGACACATTAATTGATCATGGTTCCGCTTCGCTGTTATCCCGCATCGACGGATTGGTCCTCCTGCTCTTCTTTGTTATCTTCTTGTATTACACCTACGGTATTAGTAGCGTCAGCGGCGTTGAATCAAAAAGTACCAGTAAAATAAAAAAGGCCTGGGTTGCCACCGGCATGATTATCGGCGGTTTGGTGGGCTTGGTTGTCGGCGGTAAGTTTATAGTTGATAGCGCCGTGGTGATTGCCAGTGGACTCGGTGTCAGCCAAAGCTTAATCGGCTTAACCATCGTAGCCATTGGTACCTCATTGCCGGAACTGGCCACCTCAGCCGTGGCTGCTTACAAACGAAACACCGACATCGCCGTCGGCAACATCGTCGGCTCCAATATATTTAATATCTTTTTTATTCTGGCCGTTACTAGCGTAATCACTCCGCTGCCAATTACTCCACACATGAATTTGGACATTATGGTAATGATTTCTGCCTCGTTGATGCTTTTCTTCGCAATGTTTGTTGGCCGTAAGCACACCCTCGAGCGCTGGCAGGGAATAAGTTTCCTCACGCTCTACGCCGCCTACATCGGCTTCTTGATCTGGCGCGGCTAGGGGCATACAGTGACCACAGCAGTACCAATGGTTGGTACTCTGCCAACTCGAACCAGAGAGGAGCGCACCGATGAATCATTTCTTGTTGTGTGTGCTCGCCGGCCTGTTGCCTACGAGCACTCCCGCCACTCCCGTCGCCGCTGAAGTCCGTTTCCAGGACGGCAGTCTGGTCAAAATGACCGTGCCGCAGCCGAATATCGAAATCATGACTAAGTATGGCAAACTCACCATATCCCTTATCGAATCGCCCACCATCAAGGCCTATTCGGTCCCAGCGGCAAGGTGTTTGTCATCGGCGAGCAATTCGACGGCACACTCACCCATGAAGGTCACCTGTTTCTGCGCATTGTTCCCAGCCCATAGAACAACGTCTCCGCTGGTAATTATCGCGTCCACGTCAAAACCGA
>CAYJWZ010000064.1:0-3653 GCA_964374055.1 uncultured Candidatus Saccharibacteria bacterium
TCAGTCCGCGCGATTTCAATTCGGCGATCAATCCGCCGTTTCCGCATCCCAGATCGATCAGGCTTTCATGAGGCAGTGTGGAAACGTGCTCTTTACCGGCAAGGGTAGTGACAGGAACGGAGGTACCCAGGGTGGCATCAACGAACGAAATAATAGTTTTAGATACTACATCATCGTCTTTACGTTTCAGTTCGCGGTGGGGGCGGACATGCACCGTAAGTAATAAATCGCCGGGCATACCACCTTTGGCGGCGGCTTCACCCTTGCCGGTTAGTTGAATAGTTTGGCCATCCGCAATCCCGGCCGGAACGGTGGCGGTTTCGGTGTGCGATTGTAGGGTGCGACCTTCGCCGCGACAGTCGCTGCATACTTTCTCCGGTCGCTTGCCTTCGCCGTGGCATTCCGGGCAGGGGCGGCGGGTGGCAAACACGCCAAAGGGCGTTTGTTGGCTGCGGTTAACTGTGCCCTCTCCCCGGCAGGTGGGGCAGGTTTTAATGGCTGTACCCGGCTCGGCCCCGTTACCATGGCAGTTTTGACAGATTTGATAGGTGCGGATGGTGATGTCCTTTTTTATCTCACGAGCCGATTCAAGAAAATCAATGGTTAGGTCGACGGCGATGTCGCTCCCCCTGTGCCGCGCCGCATTCGCGGGATTTCGGCGGGAAGCACCTGTAAAAAAATCGCCGAAAATATCAGCAAACGGGCCGAAGTCTTCGACATTGATATTAAAACCGCCAGCGCCAAAAGGTGAGCCACCGTCAAAGGTATTACCAAAGCGGTCATACTGCGCGCGCTTCTGTTCATCGCCTAACACTTCGTAGGCGGCGCTGATTTTTTTGAATTTTTCTTCGTCACCGCCGGCTTTATCAGGGTGATGCTGATGAGCGAGTCGGCGATAGGCGTGTTTAATGTCAGCAGCGGTGGCGGTGCGTTCTACACCGAGCACGGCATAGTAATCGTCGGCCATATGGCTTAAGACAGTGTTAGGTGCTCAACTGGTTCGGGGTGGGTTTCAACTTGAACCAGATGTAGTCGACGGAATAGCCAGAGCAAGCCGCTAATTGTAAACACTACCGGCCACAGGAGAATGGGCGATAAAAACCAGATGGTGAAAAAAGCGGGAATGAGAATTAACAGCGAAACGAGCAGGGGCGACTCGGTGCTAAAGCGGCCAAGTTGCCGGTTGAGTAAATTGGTAACCAGTGTAGTCGTGGTTGGTTGCGGTGATTGCTCGTTTTGATAGCCGGGAATGAGGTTGGCAACAACGGGAGTTAAGGGACGCAAAAAGGGTTCAACAGAGCGTTCGTTAAGTTGGACGGAGCCGGTTTGCAACTGGTTCACTAGCACCGGGAAATACAGGCCAGCCAGGGCGGCCATGGTGCCAATTACGACCAGTTGGCTGCCCACCCAGAAGGCACGACGTGGTTGCAGTTTGATGTAATCGTCCAGATGGTCGCGAGTAGTAATGGAAGCAATCAGGGTGGCAATCGCTAAGAGGCCGGCTCCCGCCAGTGCGGCGGGCTGAAGCCGGCCAAAGCCGGCCACGGCGAGTGCCGGTAGAAAACCGGCTATCCAACACAGGGCGCGATGTTGGATCAAGCTAATCGTAATCATGAGTACACTGATACTCAGAACCCCGAGCAACGCTACTCCATACCATAACCAAAACCAAGCCGGAGCGGATGTTTTTAAAAGCCAGACGAAACCGCCATGGAAAGCAACGCTTAAAAGACCAGCCATGGCGGTAAGGACAAGTTCTCTTTGGGTGAGGCGGTTCACTTCTTTTCGGTCGGTTGCCCCTGTGGCTGTTGCTGATACAGCTTCTCGCCAATTTTTTGCGCGGCCTGTGACAGTTCCTGGATGGCCCGCCTGGTTGCTTCGGTATCACTGCCTTCGTTGGCTTTCTTTACCGCTTCTACTTTGTCAGTGATTGTCTGTTTAGTGGCGGCGTCAACTTTATCGCCGGCTTCACGAAGAGCCTTTTCGGTGGCATAGATTACCTGCTCCGCTTCGTTTTTTGTTTCGATGGCTTCTTTTTTCTTTTTGTCTTCCGCGGCATGGGCTTCGGCATCCTGCTGCATCCGCTTGATTTCGTCTTCAGTAATACCGGAGCTGCCTTCGATACGAATCTGCTGTTGTTTGCCGCTGCCCTTGTCTTTGGCGGAAACATTGAGAATGCCGTTAGCGTCAATGTCGAAGGTAACTTCAATTTGTGGTAAACCACGGGGCGCTGGTGGAACACCATCAAGGACGAAGCGGCCGAGTGATTTATTATCACTGGCCATTTCACGTTCGCCTTGTAGTACATGGATTTCCACTTGCGGTTGATTATCGGCCGCGGTGGAGAATACTTGCGATTTACGGGTTGGTACAGTGGTGTTTTTGGGGATGAGTGGGGTCCGCACGCCGCCCAAGGTTTCCAGCCCTAACGTGAGTGGGGTGACATCAAGTAATAGAATATCTTTGACATTACCCTGCAGAATGCCGCCCTGAATAGCCGCACCGAGGGCCACGACTTCATCCGGATTAATGGAGCGGTTCGGATCTTTCCCAAACAGTTTTTTTACTTCTTCGAGCACTTTTGGCATACGGGTTTGCCCGCCAACCAGAATTACTTCATTAATATCGGTCATGGTGAGTTTGGCTTGTGAGACAGCTTCGCGAGCAATGTTGACGGCTTGATCAATCAGGTCCCCTACTAATTCTTCCAATTTAGCGCGGGTCAGGTTCAAGACTAAGTGCTTGGGGCCGGTAGCGTCAGTGGTAATGAAGGGCTGGTTGATTTCAGTCGTGGCCGCACTGGATAGTTCGTGCTTGGCTTTTTCGGCGGCTTCTTTCAGGCGCTGTAAGGCAATGGCATCCTGACTTAAATCAATCCCCTGCTGGCTTTTAAATTCTTTAACAATCCAATCAATAATGCGCTGGTCAAAATCATCACCACCTAAGTGCGTATCGCCATGGGTGGCGCGGACTTCAATCGTATCCTGGCCAATTTCGAGTACGGAGACATCAAACGTTCCGCCACCCAAGTCAAAGACGAGGATTTTTTCTTCCTTTTTCTTATCCAAACCGTAAGCCAGCGCCGCCGCTGTGGGTTCATTAATAATGCGGCGGACATTCAAGCCGGCAATGCGCCCGGCGTCTTTAGTGGCTTTGCGTTGGGCGTCGTCGAAATAGGCCGGAACGGTAATCACGGCATCGGTAATGGTGGTGCCTAACTTAGCTTCGGCATCGGCTTTCAGTTTTTGCAGCACCATGGCTGAAATTTCAGCTGGCTTTACCCAGTTGTCGCCTAATTTGATTTCAACTTCGCCGTGTTGCCCTTCTCGAATGTCGTACGGCAGTAATTCTTTGTCGCGTTGGACTGATTCATCGCTAAAGCGGCGGCCAATTAAGCGCTTGGCGGAGAAAATGGTGTTTTTGTGGTTCACCACGGCTTGGCGCTTGGCCAATAAACCAACTAAGCGTTCGCCAGTTTTGCTGACGGCGACAATTGAAGGCGTGGTGCGATTCCCTTCGCTGTTTTCAATGATCGTTGGTTCGCCACCAATTAAATGGGCAACGGCCGAGTTAGTGGTTCCTAAATCGATTCCAATGATAGTACTCATATTTTTTTAATTATACGTTAATAGTTAAACGGCGACTTTTACTTT
>CAYJWZ010000065.1:0-3640 GCA_964374055.1 uncultured Candidatus Saccharibacteria bacterium
TACCCCACCGACCACGCAGTGCATGGTGGGTGGGGTGTGCAGCCGAAATGAATTACTCTGTGTCTTCTTCGGTGACCACCGGCTGCCGGGTGTTCACCGAGATGGGCGTGTGGGTACGTAGGTGGCGGGCGACCTCGCGGGAGTCTACTATCTCCTCCGCGGGCCGGTGAAGCGGTTTCGTGAGACCCGCCTCTTGCAGCGCCTTCCTCACCGGCCTGTACCCACGCATGAGTACGACGAATGGTGACGGCGCGAGTCCTGACTGTGCCATGTTTGTCTCCTTTCCTGGAAAACGGGCCATGGCTGGCCTTTCTGCGTCTCCTGGTAAAGAACTTACAAGAAGTGGTGTGAGGTGGAGACGGAATTCCCCAACATCCTTCGGGAGAAAGCTTACGCCGACAACACGTCGGCGGCAACTCTTTGCGCCGACTTATAACAGCGCCATACGTGCTGCTTTTTATCATTCAGCCACTGCTGGTGGCTAAATGATCGCATCAGCCGACACAGGCAGATGCCCTGCCAGCTTTGGCTGACCTCTTCGAGCTGGCGCCGATTGGCGTCACTGGGATGCGCCATCATGCAGGCGATGGCTTGCAACCCCAATTTTTTTGTGGCCGCCTCGTTATTTCTGGCAGCCAAAACGAGGCCTTTCACGTCACCGTTTTTAACGGCGACGACGAAGGGCTCGAGCTCATCCCAGGAAAGGAGGGTTTTCATTTTTCGTCCTCCTTCTTCGATGGCTGGCGGATCCAGCGGAAATAAATATACGCAGCCGAGATGGCCGAGGCGACGAGCATCACCAAAATCGGCCCCAGAAAATTTCCGTCTCGCATGTTTTTCCTCTCTTGTTAGTTGTTGATGTTCGATCCCCTAAACCAGAGCAGAGCTCGGTTCAGGGCAAGCCCCCGCTGCTGGTGAAAAACCAATGTTCGGGCGTATCGGATGTTTGCCTTGGACCCTTCAACAGAGTTCAGGGTAAACAGTTATACCAATACACACGAACTTGAGGAGAGTCTTGGCTTTTCGACCAGCAGTGGGGGCAGGAACGTATCGTCATGATACGCTCCTGCGATAATTACTCGAAGGTCACGGCGAGTTTGCCGTGGGGTGACAGGTTGGCCACGACGGTGGTGCCTTGGCACCACACTTGCAATTTGCGGCATTGGCAGATAGCCATTTGCCGCAAACCATGCTCGCGGGGCCCCAAATCAACATAGATTTGGCACTGGGCTTCAAATGGCAATTCTACCTCGCCGCTTTCCGCAATCACAATCGTCCCGGCGGGAGTTTCGATCAAGGCCGGGGCGGGTTGCGGCAGTACATCGGCTGCCCGGACACCAGCGGGAAACCAACGATACTTTATCATTTTTCACCTCTTCTTTCTTTTTTTGCTGTTTTCTCCCCCGCTGCGCCATTGCGCATAGCTGCGCATTAATAATTAAGGCAGCCGCAAAGACGCATGGGGGGAGCGCCATGGATCACTGGGGATACATGGCGAGGCGAAGGTACAGTTAGGTTTTTTGGGCCTTTTGGGCATTACCGGGAAAGCGGGCATCTTCCTCGCGCCCGCAGCAGGTGCACCTCTTTACGAGGGCAAGTGGGTTCGCCCACTCGTCGAGGTGCCGCCCGCGGAAGTAGCAGCGCAGATTCTGCACCACCGTGCGGCCGACGAGCTCGATGACGACCACCACGAGCAACGTGGTGGTGGTGAGCCACAGCAGGGTGCTGTGCTCGTCAGCCGCAATGACCGCAAGGGCCATCGCCATCGCCAAAAGGACCATGATTCGAAAATCTTTCATCTTTCTTCTCCTTTACCAGCTAAAGCTGGCGTTCGAGTTCATCACCTCACCGGATGACACGCGTTGTGTCATACGCGGCGGTGAGGAATGACTATGAACTTTTCAGTTCACTGTTTTTTTGCTATGGTGTCGCCATGCGGAAAATTACTTCCACCAACCTGGACGACTTGGCCACGGTACTTAGTGGGCTTAAGCCCGAGCAACGGGAACAGCTCGAGCTGGCTTTGGCACCAGCTGAAGAGCAGGAAATTCTTACACGCTCTAAGAAAGCCCGTGCATTAGGTCAACGCGGGAAACTGTTAGCAGTATGACCGCAGCCGAACAGCGGCGACAGCAGGAAGTGATCACCTTCTGGCGGGCAAGTGCCCGGCGTGACTATGATACAGCTCAGAGCTTGCTGAAGCTCAAGCACTTTGACTGGAGTTTATTTATATTTCACTTGGCAGTTGAAAAAATGCTTAAAGCGGTGATGGTCCACCATGGCATCACGCCTCCACCAATACACCGGCTGGTCCGCCTAGCAGAGTTGGCCGAGCTCACGCCAACTGATGAACAGCGCGACTGGTTGGAGGAAATTACCGATTTTAACATTGCAGCTCGGTATCCGGACGAAAAGAAAGCACTGTATAACAAGGCAACGCCGGAATTTACGCAGCTTTGGCACGGCCGGTGCGAGGAATTATTTGTATGGCTGGAACAGCTCCTCGACGCCTGAATCAGGAGGTGCTTGGCCTTGTTCGCCGCTACATACGTACGGTCGAGCGGGCAGGTATTCCGGTACAGGAAGCTCTTATTTTCGGCTCATATGCCAGAGGAACACCGCATCAATGGAGCGACATTGACGTGGCGGTGGTTTCCACCCGTTTTGGGCATAATCCCCATGACGAGCGCGTTCAGCTGATGAAACTGTGCCGCGATATTTCGACGGCCATTGAACCGCATCCGTTTCATCCCGACGATCTGAATGATCGCTGGAGTACACTGGCGCAAGAAGTGAAAAAATACGGTATTCGGCTGGAATAGGATGTTTTCATCACCTCACCGGATGACACGCGTTGTGTCATACGCGGCGGTGAGGAATGAAGCCATGCACCAGAGCTTACGCACGGTGCATGGCGGGGTTTGTTTGGTGGCCTATCCGCTATAAAAGCAGATGGCCATGACCGTGATGGCGGTGAGCAAAAATGCCCAGCCGCCGGCGTAGGCCCAGTCAGCCTTTTTCATTTCTTCTCCTTTCTTTTTTTCAGGGAGTACGGACGGTGGCGCCTTGGAATGGCCAACCAGCGAACACATGGACGGTGACTTCATGGCCAGCAGGGTTCACTGCTTGGCACACGAAACGCACCGCATCTCCTTGGTGACCGCCGCGGAACCCGACCAGAAACCAATTCCGGTGGAGCACCTTCACGCTGGAGAACCCCTGGGTTTCCAGCGTTTTCACGGCTACGTTCTCACGGACGAGAAGGCCGCGAGCGGCGATGAGGAACAGAAGCACGATTACGACAATCATCATCGCCACACCGGCAAGAAACTTTTTCATATCTCCAGCTCCTCATTTTGTTTGGAAGAGACGTGCGCCATTCGTTGCTGCCTCCGTGGCAACATCGTTCGACACAGTTCCCTTCTTCAAGTGGGCCACGTAAAATCCCGCTGGAGGCGGGATCACGTGGTGCACTTAAAGAAGGAGAGGAACCGGAAAGTTCCTCTCAAATGAGCGAAAGATGATTTTTTTAGGCGGCGCGGCCGAGACCACCGGCCAGGGCAAACTGGCGCGGGCGAGACTGCGTGGCCGCAGCACGCGGGGCCGGCGGACGGGGGCCGCCACCGTTCTCGGCGAGCTG
>CAYJWZ010000066.1:0-3615 GCA_964374055.1 uncultured Candidatus Saccharibacteria bacterium
AAACAGGTCACTCGCCTCATCACCCTGCATTCGCCCACATCATTGGCCGCCCGGCAGACGGTCATCGACGAAATCGAGAGCTAGTTCTGCCGCCGCACCTCATCTTGCCCCCAGGCGAGATGAGGTCTTTTTTATTTACGCGACCGCCCCCGCTGGCTCGGCTCCCGGGGCGACACCCGTGGCTGGCTCACCACCCAACTCCGGCAACGGTTTCTGTTTACTGGTTGGTTGTTCCGGTTGTGGGGCTGCTTCACCTTTCATAAGAGCCGCAAAGCCCATCTGATCAATCACTTCCTTCTCAATCAGCGTTTGCGCAATCAATTCCAACTTATTGTTATATTTTTTCAAAATTTCCTCGGCTTTTTTCCGCGCCGTTATGAGCAGGCCGCTAATCTCCCCATCAATTTTAGCCGCCGTTTCTTCTGAATAACTCCGCGCTTCATGCAATTCTTTACCTAAGAAAACATACTCCTCTTTCTGGCCATACGTCATCGGTCCCAAGGTCGACATGCCAAATTCTGTTACGATCCGCCGCGCCAAACTAGTCGCTTTCTTTAAATCGTTACTGGCCCCGGTCGTGAGTTCTTTGAATTTCATTAATTCCGCCACATGCCCACCCATAAGCGTCGCCAACTCACCCCAGAATTGCGTGCGGGTGTGCAAGCGCCGATCTTCTTCTGGTAGTTTGAGCGTGTAGCCACCAGCATGGCCGCGCGACACAATCGAAATCTTCCGCACCGGGTCGGTGTGCGGCATGTAATAAGCCACCACCGCGTGGCCGGCTTCATGATAAGCCGTCACTCGCTTTTCGTGCCGGGAAAGCACCTTGCTGCGTTTCTCCGGCCCGAGCAGCACTTTTTCGATACTCTCTTCCAGATTCATCTGGGTAACGAATTCCTGATCCTTCCGCGAGGCTAAGATGGCCGCTTCGTTAACGAGATTCGCCAGATCGGCCCCGGAAAATCCTGGCGTCCGCTCGGCAATCCCGCGCAAGTCAACACCGGGGTCAGTTTTCACCTTCCGCGCATGAATCTTCAAAATCGCCTCGCGTTCTCTGATATCCGGCAGATCCATCATTACTTGCCGGTCGAAGCGGCCCGGCCGCAGCAGGGCCGGGTCAAGCACGTCCGGGCGGTTGGTAGCACCAATGACAATCGAATTATCATTCTGCTCGAAGCCATCCATTTCTACCAGAATCTGATTCAGCGTTTGCTCCCGTTCATCGTGCCCGCCGCCCAAGCCGGCGCCACGATGCCGGCCCACCGCATCCAGCTCGTCAATAAACAAAATGGCCGGCGCCGTGCGCTTCACTTTGCGGAACAGGTCTCGGGTGCGCGCCGCCCCAACACCCACAAACATTTCCACGAAATCCGAACCGGAAATACTAAAGAAAGGGACATCAGCCTCCCCGGCCACTGCCCGGGCCATCAGGGTTTTACCGGTTCCGGGCGGCCCGATCAGCAATACGCCCTTTGGAATCCGTGCCCCTAAGCGCTGGAACTTCTGCGGTGTTTTCAAGAACTCCACCACTTCCTGCAATTCATGCTTGGCTTCTTCATTGCCCGCCACCTCGGCAAAGGTCGTTTTCTTTTTCGCCACCGGCCCCGTTGGCACCTTGGTCGGCATCTGGCCAAAGGTCATGGCTCGGTTACTGGCCGTTTGCGCGCTGCGCATCATAAACCACAAAAAGCCGCCCAGCAGCAAAAAGGGCAGCAGCACCGGCAGCAGGGTGGAAACCCAGAAGAACATGCCCGAGGG
The DNA here is from genome assembly GCA_964374055.1 of uncultured Candidatus Saccharibacteria bacterium. Taxonomy (GTDB): domain Bacteria; phylum Patescibacteriota; class Andersenbacteria; order UBA10190; family UBA10190; genus CAYJWZ01. Next base: position 1,759 of record CAYJWZ010000066.1, read on the forward strand.
CTGATCTACACTCAAGGCCACCGTGCGCAGCTGCTCCTCGGACACGCCCAAGTTACGCAGCGTCTCGGTAATGGAAACCCCGGCTTCTTTCTGGGTGAGTAATTTTTTAGGCGCATCTTTAATGCTCACCGTCAGCATGTTGTCCTTCACTGAAATTGCTTCCACATGTCCCGCGCTGATCTCGGCCGCCACGCGCGACAAGCTCGCTTCCTCGGTTTGTTCCAGCGGGCGACCATAGACACCAACCAACGCCAAACCCATCAATGCTGCCAACAGCACGATACCGATATTTTTGAGGAGTCGGTTATTCTGCCAATACGAACGTGGGGATAGCATGACACTCATCTTGCCGGTCTGGTAGGCTAAAATCAAGTGCCCGGCATTCGCAGGGCACCCCGCGAATGCCGGGGTGAAATCCAACAATTACTGTACACTAGCTTTACGCTCTCGTAGCTCAACGGATAGAGCGCTCCCGTCCTAAGGGAGGGGTTGTAGGTTCAACTCCTACCGAGAGCACTACCATGCAAACCCCATCCTTCGCCCCTGAAGCACGCTATTGGCAGCAGGGAATCAAGTTAATCGCCGGTATCGATGAGGTCGGCATGGGTGCCTTAGCCGGGCCAGTGGTCGCCGGAGCGGTGGTGTTCCGCAGTTTTCTCCCCCTTACGAAGGGGGAGATCAAGCCGCCAGAGGCGAGCCTCGCCAAAGGCGGGAGGGGGTGGGAGAAAGAGCAGGGGGGATTGCTTATCCGCGACTCCAAAACCCTCTCCCCCCGCCAGCGTGAAAAAGCCGCCACCTGGATCCGGGTCCATGCGCTTGCCTGGGCAGTTGGGGAAGCAACGGTTGAAGAGATAAATACACTCAATATTCGTATTGCCTCGCACCTCGCCATGCGCCGCGCGGTGGATACGCTTAGTGTTCAATCTGAAATGCTGCTTATTGACGGCCACCCGGCTTCACCCCACCCTCGTGTTCCAGCCGCCAATCTCATCAAAGGCGATCAACGCTCTTTTTCCATTGCTGCGGCCAGTATTCTCGCCAAAGTCCATCGCGACGCCCTAATGGTGAAGCTCCACATGGCCTTTCCCGACTATAATTTTGCCGGCCACAAAGGCTATGGCAGCGCCCAACACTTAGCCGCTTTGAAAGAATTCGGCCCCACTTCGCATCACCGCGCCACCTATGCTCCTATAGCTCGCCTCTTGACCAAAGTCGCTTAAAATTCTAAGCTAACGAAGCTAAAAGCTATAAACTCATTCCATGGCCGTCCCCAAGAAAAGAACCAGTTCCGCCAAGCGCAACATGCGTCGCAGTCATCACGCCCGCCGGGCGCTGCAATTGTCGTCATGCGCCCATTGTGGCACACCACTAATGCCCCACACCGCCTGTGCTAAGTGCGGTCGCTATCGGGGCCGCGAAGTCATCAACGTCTTGAAAAAAGTTGAACGTAACGAACGCACACGCAAAGCCAAAGCCCGCACCGCAAACCAGTAATTCAGGTTACCTGCCTGCCGGTCGGCCGGCTGGTTACTGGTTACTGGTTACTGTATGATTGTTGTAGTACCCTATGGCCAATCGTCACTTAAGTCGCTCTATCGCCCTGCAAAGTTTGTTTGCCTGGGATTTTATTGGCCAGCGGGACACCGAACTCAAAAACATCACCCGCTACAACATTACCGAATTTGCGCCCGGCCTCACCGACACCGATTTTATTTACGACCTCGTTCTTGGGGTGCAGAAAAATATGCCGGACATTGATCAACTCATTACCGCCGCCGCCCCCGACTGGCCGCTGAAACAAATCACCACCGTTGATCGCAATGTGTTACGGCTCGGCATCTTTGAATTGAAGTTTGC
>CAYJWZ010000067.1:0-3552 GCA_964374055.1 uncultured Candidatus Saccharibacteria bacterium
GGATTTCATTGAGTGTTAAGGTAGCGGCTTAGCAGTAAGAAGGCAACCCTTACGGCAGCGGGTTTTCGTTCGGTTTGGGGAACAGGCTGGGTGAGCGATAACGGCTATAGAACGTATCTTCATGGAGGACGGTGCCGCCGCGGCGCACAATTCTTTTGAGGGTGGCTTTCACGGCACCATCGGGTTGCCGATCATACGGGTGCGGCCCGTCAATGGTCACTTCCCGACCGTCCGCTTTGCCCCAGAGTTCAATGCTTAGTTTAGTGCCATCGATTTTTGTTTGTATGAGCAGATAGCCGCCGGTGTCGTTGCTGAATTTAAAATCGGTGTTCGGCGGGTAAATAGTGGCATCGAAGCCGGGCGTGCCATAGTAACGGACAGCATAGGCGTGGTTACGGCGTTCGGTGATTCCCAGGCCAGCCAAGGCGGCCGCGCGAAACATCGTGGTCGAAACTTGGCATAATCCGCCACCGTACTCGGGTACGGTTTTGTTGTGTTTAATCACCAGTGCAGGCTTGTAGCCGGCGGCGGCGGTGACCGGCCCCAGAAACTGGTTAAAGGAAAAGATGGCAGCGGGTGGAATGAGTAAGCCATGATAGCGGGCGGTGCCGACTTTGATGTTGTGTATGCGGTTGGCCGGTGAACCGGCGAAGTTAGTGGCGCCGGTGGCCAGTAAGGCAGTGAGATCGAGCGATTCGATGTCAGCTTGATCCTGAATAGCTGGCTCACTGGCACCAACAGCCAGCTCGGCCCGTGCTTCATACTGTTCAAGCGCAGTATTAATTTGTGCGACGCTGGCGTTTATGTTAAGCGTCTGCCCAACTTCGGCAGTCGCCAATTGCTCAACTTGGCCATCCTCCCCGATCGTAAAGCGAGCATCCTGCGCCGGATGATTAATTTCCGGGGCAATCGTGATGGAAAGATAGTCAGCCAACCCCGTTTCGTCGAAGTGGGCACTAAGCCGATAGCGCCCCTGATTTTGGGGAAGGGGTTGCTCCTTAAAGGTCAGTAAGCGTCGAAGAGTGAAGGGTGTCAGTGGCCACGTTTTCTCGGCAAAGGTAAGGGTTAGACCGGTGCGCAGGATGTTGGCTGTAAAAGCAGCGGTTGAGGTGATATCAGCTTCGGTCAGCAGCGCCGGCGCCGTTTCAATGGCTGGTTCGATATTCGCCGGTTGCTCGCGTTGCAGGCGGTTGCTGAGGCGTTGCGTGAAGGCGGCCAGATCAATAGCCTCACCGGATTTACTTGGCAGCTGTTCGAGCTGGCCGCGATTATTCAGCCGGAGCGAAGCATTTTTCGGCACCGTCATAACAGAGGCAAAGTCCCGGGCAATAGTGGTTTGTAGTTGCGAAGCATTAACATGCAACGCTGGCTGGAAATTCAAACGATGTCGGGAGGTGATGGGATCAGGATCAAGCTCAACTCCCAGATCAGCAAAGGTATACTGTTTGGTTTGGCCGCGAATGGTAATCGCAATCAGCTGGGATTGGAGCTTGGTGTTGTAAGCCAGCAGGCGCCCCCTAAGATCATGGGGGGTGAGCCCGGCCAGCGGCAGCGAACCAAGCCGCGCTGTCGGCAACGTGCGCTGCCCAAAGAGCAGCGGGGTGATGACAACACCGCCCAAGACCGTCACTAACAGGCCGGCGATAGCGGCTATGGTTCGAGCGAGTGGAATACTTTTAAGCGGCTTTAATGGTTACAGTGGCCTTATCGCCTAACTTCAAACTACGCGGGGAACCCTCACTTGGCAATCGCATGGAAAAAGTACTACCCCGGTCATGGCCGGGGCTGTCCACGCCTACTTCACCGTGATGCTCATTCACGATTTGTTTAGCAACATACAGGCCAAGGCCGGTGCCTTCGGTGTGAAAACGACGAGCACCGCCAACGCGGGTAAATTTGGTGAAGAGTCTAAGAATCTCTTCTTTGCTTAAACCACGGCCGGTATCAGTGACGGAGAAAATCAACTCCTCTTTTTCTTGCCTTAGGTTGACATCGATCTGGCCTTGGAGCGTGTATTTGATGGCGTTATCGACAAAATTTAGCATGACCTGTCGGATGCGTTGCGTATCAACTACCACATGCGGCAATTTTCGGGGCGGTTTATTAAAAGTAAGCTTTAGTTTTTTGTTGATAGCGTTCGGCATGAGGTCACCGATCAGTGTTTTGGCTATTTCAGCCAGATCAACTGATTCCAGCTTCAATTCCAGCCGGCCACTTTCAATGCGCGAGATATCAAGTAAATCTTTGATTAGGGTAATTAGTCGTTCAGTGCTTTTGCTAAGAATATCAAACACCGGCTTTTGTTTGTCGGCTAGTGCGCCAAAATCACCTTCCAGTAACATGGAAAGATAGCCGCGCAGTGCCGTGAGTGGCGTGTACAGTTGATGACTGGCAATGCTTAAGAACTCGCTTTTGGACTTATCAAGCTCTTTGAGCTTTTCATTGGCTTCAGTCAGTTTAGCCGAGGTATTTTGTAAGTCGGCGTAAATTTTTGCTTTGTATAAGGCCAAGGCAACCAGGCCAGTTAAGCCAGTGACCGCTTCTTGCTCGTATTGCGACAGGTTTTTCAATGAGCGACTGGCGCTCACTACCATAAGCCCCAACACATGCTGGCCAAAACGGAGCGGTTGGAGGATGGATTCTTTAGTAGGCTGATTTTTTTGCGCTTGTTCTACTGTTTCGATTTTTTTGATGAGTAGATCGGGATACACCACATCAAGCGTGTCCGTAAAGTGAGGTTTGGCCTCATTCATTGTCTCGACGGAAATCAGGCGGCTGCTCAAGGGAGTGGCGAGCTGATCGAGGTTTAGCGTTTGCAGGGCTTTATCTAGTGGATCGACCGCCGAAGAAAAAGACAACCAGTCAACGGTTTGGCTGGCGTTATCTATCATGGCAATGGCGACAATGTCGTACCCCAGTTCAGCGGCAATGGCGGCCGTCATTTTATGGGCCATCTCCTTGAGGTCGGAAGTGGCCAGCGAGATCTCGTCTAACTTACGAAGCAGGGCGAGTGTCTTGTTTCGAACGGCTAGTTCAGCGTTGCGTTTGTATAATTCCTGATTAACTCGCTGTACAACCTGTCCGGTGGCTTTGGCAACCGATTTTATCGGCTTTAAAAATTTGGGTGCATCACCAGCCGCTTTCCTTGGCGGCAAGGGCAAGGCGGGCCTGTCGTTCGGCTGTTTGTTTTCTGGCATGCTCAAATACTATCCGGTTATTGTACCAGATATTGACGGTGAACTTTACTTAAATACCTTACCGGAAAGATTTTTCATACAAAGAGAGACAGGAATTTCCTTTTCAAAGGATCGATATGTACCACGTTCCAATACTGGCGTAATTCATTCAGATCAATTTTCTCTTTTCCCAAGCCAAAATTAATAAGCTGCTCAAGACGCCACTTGGAGAATTTTTCCATGTCTTTTTGCAACTCCGAGGTATCAGTAGACCAGTTCTTCATTGTTTAATTGTACCACAAAAACTTGATAACTGCAAATTTTCAGGAGCCCGGCCAGGCTACTTCAACGCGGCCGGAATTTCACTTTCGCTATA
>CAYJWZ010000068.1:0-2758 GCA_964374055.1 uncultured Candidatus Saccharibacteria bacterium
CGCCACCAGAACATCAGCAATGCGTGCCCCGGAACTGACCACATAAGCCAAGGCCGAGGTCGCGTAGATTTTTGGCAGCCACGCACTCGCTTGCGGCGCCAATAACTCCAGATCACCAAAGCGGTTCAGGCTCTGCCAGAGTGGCCGCTCGAGAAAAGCTGTCAGCGACGTCTCGTCATTGAACATCATAAAGTTGCGATTCATGGGCCAATAAAAATCATGGTGCATGAGCACATACCGTACGTTCAGAAGGCCGAGCACTCGCTCGAGGCTAGCGGCTGGCAATGCACTGCGACCGTTAGTAATCATATCAATTACGGCCAGAATAAGTGGATTGCGGGTCCCCGCAAATAGTAGCGGATGCTGTGGTGAGAACCAGCGAATAAAATCGCCGCCGACATAACCGCTACCGTTGGCCCAACGATAGGCCGTGCTACCGGTTTTTGACAGCGGCAGAGGCAACAGGCGAAATGGGTCGGATTCGCGCCCTTCCCATGCCTGGAAGTCGCGATAAAAATCAGGGATTCTGACCCGAGCTGCTTGTAATACGTTGCCGCCGGGGTTGATGATAGACCCAAACCAGACCGGCCAGCCAAAACCAATAACCATACCTACTAAAACCACCAGACAAACCCGCCCCAGCCATGGTGTAGCGCGTCGTGCCCGGGTGTACACCGTATCAATGCCCAGTCCAACCAGCGGCGCCCAGCCAAGCGCCGCCAATAATCCCCACTTGCTGTAGACCGCCCGAAAAGCCCGCAGCAACGCCGGCATGGCATGGTTTATAGCTAAGCGCACATGTTCACCGGGCACATTGGTCCCTAAAATGACAAAAACGCTGCCGATAAAAATAAGAGAGAAAAAAACCACCGCTGGTTTCCGCTGATGCACCGTCAGTGCCACCGCAATCAATAAGGGAAATAAGAAGGACACCACGCGCAGCGGCCGGCTGTTGTAAAGCGACCCCCAGACATAGTAAGGGTCACCTTCATGTTGGCCGGTGAGACTCCAGAGACCAGTCAGGCGCAACCCATCAACGGCTTTGACACTATTAATGTCATAGGTATCGATATCGCTACGGAAGATGCGCGTCGGGTCTTCGGCTTGAATGATCGTGTGACTTGCTCGAGTAAACTCGTCAGCCAGCGAACCAAAAAGCGGTAGTAAAGAGAATGCGTTCATCAACAGCCACACCACCCCGAAAAGAACAGTTGTTCTCGCCACATATGCCCACGAGCGCGGCCGTACTATGATCTGCCCCACCGCCAAAAGCAGTAACGGAACCCAGAAAATTACTATATGGGCCGGATTAACATAGATCGTGCCGAGACCAAGAAGCAAGAGAATGTTAGCCGTAAACACCGCAGAAAGAGGAAGACGCCGCAACAAAATTCGGGTGAACAACGCCACGCCCAACGGCAATCCGACATACATGGGCATAATCAAACCATCAGTTTGCGACCACACAATAATCAGGGCGAAGGGACTAACCATATACGCAATACTTGCTGTCAGGCGCGCTACCCGTGACCAGCCAAAAACAGCGCACAGCCAAAGCATCGCTAAACCAGAACCGGCAAACCATCCATAAAAAAGCAGCATTTGAAAAAGCGCAGGGCTTATACCAATGTATTCAGCTACCGCGCCCAAGAGCGCCAGCGGCAGAGCAGCGATTTGCCGCGAGGCGATTTCACCGGTACCAATCGAGTCATCCCAGATAGCCAGCGTCTTGTTCAGATACATATGCCAATCCAGCGGCCAGACCGACGCGCTGGTCATAATGATAGTGTTACCGCGAAACCAGGTAAGTACCGCCAGCCCAAGCACAAGAATAATCAGAACATCAACCACTAAGGGTGACAAGCGGCGCGGCATAAGACGCCAGATAAAACGCATATTCAAGCTTTTTTAAAGACCAGGCGCAGCTGCCGCGGTGTTGGGCTCATCACCCGAACTATGAATGTCAGCAGCAATAAAAATGGCGCGCCAAGCCACTTAAGCCCCCGCGCCAGACGCGGTCGTGCGCCAGCTCCAAGCAGGTATCGCTCCCAGGCATGGACTAAACTCAACGGCGCTTCAAATAATTCGATCCAACCCAGTCGCATCGTTCCAACAACAGTCAAACCAACCCGTTCAGCCAACCGGGGCAAGGTCGTGGCTGTAAACTGCCACAAATGAACCGGCACATCTAAGTTATGCCAATACGCTCGCCGAAAGATAGAGGCGTCCGGATCATCCCAATTCGGCACACTGACAACCACATACCTATCCGGCCGCAGAACTCTGGCCACCGCCTGCAGCGTCTTAAGGGGGTTATAGGTATGCTCCAGCACGTCCGATAACATAATAAGATCGAAAAACATATCCGGGAACCGACAGTTTTCTAATTCACCTACTGTAACACGAGCATGCAACACTGCGGGGATAGCCCGGAGGGCCGCCGGACTCACTTCGGTACCGTAGACCTGATAACCGGCGGCTGCCATGTCAGCCAATAGTTCACCGGCGCCACAACCGACATCTAAAAAACGCCCCGTCGGCTGCAAGGCCCGCAAAAATTTCACTCGTTCTACCTCCCACCGATGGAAAAAGCGCATGAACAACCGACTAAACCACGTCTCCAAATGCCGTGTATAGTACGACCGGTTATACGAACGCTGCAGCGTTTCCTTGGGCGGTTGCGGCCATAGCTGCAACGTGGTGCACTGGCCACACTTCAGAAGCTGGTACTCGGATAGCGTAAGTTGCACCGTGGCCT
>CAYJWZ010000068.1:2768-3532 GCA_964374055.1 uncultured Candidatus Saccharibacteria bacterium
TACTCCCGCAAATGACACACGTGAAATCCATAGCCGGCTAATGAGGCAGTGCCCGCAACGCCGCCCCCAGCATAGCCAGACGTAATAAGATAAATTGATGATCGCGTTGACCACGCTGATGCTCTTGCCACAGTCGCTGAACGACCCCGACATCAACCAGCTCCCCCAGGCGTTCTTCATGTAATAAATCACCAAAAAGGTCACGCGCCTCAAACCGCAGCCAGTGGCCGAACGGTACGCCAAAACCACGTTTTGGCTTTTGCCATACATGTGCCGGTAACAGAGTCGCGGCCTGTGCCCGTAGTAAAACCTTGGTTGATAACAAGGAAACTTTCAGGCGTCCCGGCAAAGAAAACATGAATTCGGCCAAGGACGTATCTTGCAAGGGATTTCGCAATTCTAACGAATGGGCCATAGTCGCGCGATCGGTCTTCATATTATAACCATCAGGCAACAAGATACGACTATCAAGATATAAGCCCGCCGTCACGATGTCGCGGTGCTGAACGTGTTGTAGCCACCGCTGGGCATCGGAAAAAACTGCATCGGCCGGTAGAGCTTTCTGACGGGTAAGAGCAGCTAGTTCAGGCGGGGTAGGACTACCACTCCCCCACAAATAATGCCGATGCGCCATCGGGTAAGGAAAAACCGAAAATAGTTTTGCCCAATCAGGCGCATGTGGCTGTAGCAGACGACCCAACAGCAGCCACACTGCCGATCGATTAAAAGGTGACAGGCAAGACGCCGCCAATTGTGTCCGGTAT
>CAYJWZ010000069.1:0-3521 GCA_964374055.1 uncultured Candidatus Saccharibacteria bacterium
GGAAAGAATTATTGAACAGCTTTCCTTAAACCAAAAAGTCAATTTAACCGGTTTTGGTGCTTTTGAAGTCCGGGAACGTAAAGGGCGCCGCGGCGTTGATCCTCGTCACCCTGATAGTCCGATTGATATCCCCAGTGTTAAGGTGGCCAAATTTCGCCCTGGTAAAACCTTAAAAGACAGCGTAAAGTAGCACCACTTCGGGGTGTCGTATACCGGTAGTACGCATGGTTTGGGACCATGTAGACTGGGTTCAATTCCCAGCACCCCGACACTTCTTCGCTCTTCGCGAAGCTCAGAGCTTCGCAGTGCAAGCCATCTTCTGATTGAGCACCGGATATTCTGATAAAATTCGAAGAAGTGCCCTCCGTAGCTCGCAGAGCGAAGGATGGGCCGACTTTTAGCACCCCTTTGCTCCCAAATCGTAAACTGCTAAAATCAGAGTATGATCACTACCATAACCACCCCCACTAAACCACGCTCGCGCAAGGGGATCATGAAAGTTCTCCTCATTCTCGGCATTATCATCATCGTCAGCTTATTTGTCTGGGTAGAACGGCAACGCCGCTCAGCCGTTCGTGAACTATCCCAAACTGCGCAACAATTAGACGAAGTCAAAAAATCAACCCAGAAGAGTGGCGAAGAAGTGGCCAGGGAAGTCTTAGCCAAGGTCCGTAATCACATAGAGGTACCCGAAACCCCCGCCCCCACTGTGGCTACCATTATTGATGTCGAAAAATTAAAGCAAACCAACGACTTTTATAAACAAGCCAAAAACGGCGATCACCTGATTATCACCCAGAACCGCGCCATCTTATACGCCCCCGATCGCGACCGGATTATTGATGTGGTGCCCGTCCGCGTCAACCCAACCAGCCCCGCCCCCGCTGCTCCTGCTTCGGTTACCCCACCGGCACCGGCCACCAGTCCAGCACCCACACCGTAAGGCAACCAATGCCAGCACATATCCAGGCCGCCGCTCTGCAGGGGATCGAGGCGCTGCCAGTCGATATTGAAGTTGATGTCTTAGCCGGCTTACCCAGCTTCACGGTCGTCGGCTTAATCGATCGGGCCATCGCCGAATCTCGTGAGCGCATGATCAGCGCCCTGACGAATTGTGGCTATACGCCACCGCGCCGTAAGACGATTGTTTCCCTCGCCCCGGCCAGTTTGAAAAAAGAAGGTTCACACTATGACGTCCCCATCGCCTTGGGTTTTCTGCTCGCCAGTGAACAGATCCGGCTTGCCAGCCGAAGCCTTGGCGAAGGCTGGTTTATTGGTGAGTTAGGCCTCGACGGTGCTATTCGCCCGGTGCGCGGTGTCTTGCCGATTGTCTTAGCCGCCGCTCGCGCTGGCGCCAAAGCACTCTACATACCGGCCGGCAACGCTCCGGAAGCCCAGGCTGCGGCTGAACAACTAACAATTTTTGCGGTCAAGGATTTACCCGAACTCATCGCTCATCTCACTGGCACCATAATCCTCAAACCAGTCACCGCTGTTGATTTTCCGCGCCAGCCACCCGAACCGGAAATTGATTTTGCTGATATTAAGGGGCAGGAACATGCCAAGCGCGCCCTGCTCGTTGCCGCCAGTGCCGGCCATAATGTGCTGCTCGTTGGCCCGCCGGGCACCGGCAAAACCCTGCTCGCCCGGGCGCTGGCCGGTATTCTTCCGCCATTAACCCGCGAAGAAGCCTATGTTGTCACTTCGTTGTATTCCGTGGCCGGCCTGCTGCCGGAAGGGCATGGGCTGATTCGAACGCGTCCCTTTCGTAACCCGCATCATGGTGCCAGCAGCGCTGCCTTAGTCGGCGGCGGCAGTTACCCTCGCCCCGGCGAAGTCAGTTTAGCCCACCATGGCGTCCTTTTTCTTGATGAGCTTCCCGAATTCTCCCGCCAAGTGCTCGACCAATTACGCCAGCCAATTGAAGATGGAGTCGTGACGGTGGCCCGCGCCAGCCACAGCCTGCGCTTCCCGGCCCGTTCCATGCTGGTAGCCGCCATGAATCCGTGTAAATGTGGTTTCGTCGGCTCAACCCGTCGCGCTTGCAACTGCGCACCCCACGACGTTATCCGCTATCAACAACGCGTTTCCGGCCCCTTGCTCGATCGCTTCGATTTACACGTCTTAGTGGCCGATATTCCGGTTGAGGAATTACTGACTGGTGAACGCACTGGCCTATCATCGGCTGAATTAGCTGCCCAGGCCGCCACTGCCCGAGCGCGCCAATACACACGGCAGGGAAAAACGAACGCCGCCCTCACCGTCAAAGAGCTTAAGAAATTTACGGCGCTCGATGACGTCAGCAAACGCCTGCTCTATCAGGCTGAACGGCGCTTTCATTTGTCTTCTCGTGGCGTCCACCGCCTACTCAAAGTCTCCCGCACCATCGCCGATCTGGAAGGCAGTGAACAGATTCAGTCAAAGTATCTAGCAGAGGCACTACAATATAGAGAGCAGTTAAAAACCGCCTTACCCGATTTTGTATGAAATCGTTTACCCTGAGCTTGTCGAAGGGCGAACAACTCAAAACCGCCCTCCCTGATTTTGTTTAAAGTCAATTCATGTAATTCCGTGTTAAAATAACAGGACGCATGCTGACCGGTCGCGCCAAAAATGCTTTTCGTGCCTTTCTCTATGGTGGAGGCGCCGTTTTGCTGCTCACTAATCTTTTTTTCTTATTGCGCGCCGCCTTTACCGTCAGTTACGTTCCCGTCGTACCGATCATTGCCGGTATCTTCACCGCTGGCGGCTTATTATTTGTCGTCTTTGCCGAACACCAGGCCCGCGAAGAGGACAAACGCGATCACCGTCGTATCTCGCGCGTGGCTCACCAGCTCGAAACGCCACTTCATGGTTTGAGTGATGATTTTCAGCATCTCCTGCAACAGGCCAGCACTTTGCCGGCCGAAACGCGCTTTAAAATCAAACGCATGGAAACCAAAACCAAAACGCTGCTCGAAAATATTCGCGACGTGTTCCTCATGTTGCAGTTACAGGAAGGATCGGTCGCTCAAGAACAGCGCACTTATGATCTCTGCGTCTTAGTTAAAGAAAGTGTCGATCATACCCGCCCGCTGGCGGCCGCTCAGAATGTTGAGCTGACCACGACCGCCAAATGCACCACCGCCCCCGTTAAAATTGATCGTCGCTTATTTACAATTGCGCTCCAGCATCTGCTTGATAACGCCCGTACCTATACGCTCAAACCGGGCTTGGTAAATGTTGCCCTGCTGCGCGATGCCAAAAAAGTTCGGGTGGTGGTGCAGGATCGCGGCATTGGCATCCCGGCCGCCGAGCGCACCAGTATGTGGCAGCCGTTTGCTCGCGGCGAACGCGCCGAACAGTTTGATGCCGATGGTATCGGCATCGGCCTGACGCTATCGCGGCTCATCGTTCAAAGTTTTGGCGGCCAATTACTCTATCGGCCACGCCCGACCGCGGCCGGCAGCCAGTTTGAAATTGTCTTGCCGCTTGCCACTCGTTGACCAACACTGTAAAAAGAGTGCGGAGCCCCCGTAGCT
>CAYJWZ010000070.1:0-3491 GCA_964374055.1 uncultured Candidatus Saccharibacteria bacterium
TGGCCACAATTACCGTGCTGGCTGACATAAATACGGCCGCTAACCACGGCTGCAGTATGACCCCCCGGGATGCTAACACACCGGCCGCCAATGGAACGGCCACGACGTTGTAACCAGTTGCCCAAAAGAGATTTTGGATCATCTTGCGGTAAGTGAGCCGTGACAAGGTAAAGATTTTTGGAATGTCGCGTGGATCGCTTTTAACTAAGATAATTCCGGCTGACTCAATGGCCACATTAGTACCGGCACCAATCGCAATGCCAAGATCAGCCTGGGTCAAAGCCGGAGCGTCATTCACGCCGTCTCCAACCATCGCGACTTTGCGTCCGCGAGCTTGCAAATCCCGAACTTTTTTCACCTTATCCTCCGGGAGCACTCGAGCAAAGTACTCATCGAGACCAAGTTCTGTGGCAACTCGTTTGGCTGTTTCTTCGCTATCGCCGGTAATCATCGCCACGCGGATGCCGCTTTTTTTAAGGCGATCAATTGCTTCTTTCGACTCCGGACGAACTGCGTCAGCAACTAATATCGTACCGATTATTTCTCCCTCGCGTTCAACGACAATGTCATTTCCACCTTTTGTACCAACAAAGATATGCTTGCCGCCCACCCTACCCGCCGCCCCCCGGCCCGGCACACGCTTAAAGTCGGATGCTTCTTGAAGTGATAGTGAGCGTTTCTTTGCTTCGTCTACCATCGCTTTGCCGACAGGATGTTCGGAATGAATGTTGACCGACGCTGCCGAAGCCAGGGCTTCATCCGAACTTGATTTTGTTACCTTAAATTTTGCTTCAGTCAGTGTGCCGGTTTTATCAAATAGAACAGTATCAATAGTGCGGGCCGTCTCTAGCGCCAGCCGTTGACGAACCAGGAGGCCGTTACGAGCGGCCATCGTGGTTGAAATCGAAGCGACTAAAGGAACAGCCAGGCCAAGAGCGTGCGGACACGTGATAACAAGCACGGCTACTAGTCGCTCGGTCGCCGTGACCATACCCGCCTGTGCCAAAAGCCACGCAATAAACGTAATTGCCCCGCCAACAAGAGCGATGATGGTGAGGTAGAGGGCAGCGCGATCAGACAGTATTTGTAAACGAGACTTGGACGCTTGGGCAGCAGCGACAAGCCGCATCACACCAGCCAAGAAAGTTTGCTCGCCAATTTTTTCAATCTTTACTTTTAGGCTGCCATCGCCATTGATGGCACCAGCAATAACCATGGCTCCAGTAGTTTTCTGTACTGGTTTCGATTCACCCGTAATAATAGATTCATTAAGATCAGATTGGCCTTCGATTATTAGGCCATCAGCTGGCACTTGTGCTCCGGGCTTAACCAAAACCACGTCGCCGACTTTAAGCTCGCTCAAAGGAATAATTACCATTGTATTGCCCCGAATGACTTCGGCTTTATCGGGCAGAAGTTTTGAAAGCTCTTTCAGCGCGCTTTGGGCTCCCTGAACCGATTTCATCTCAATCCAGTGGCCGAGCAGCATGATGGTAATAAGCGAGGCCAATTCGAACAAGAGATCACGTCCGCGGCCGGCTAGTATCGACCAAACACTGTAGGCGTAAGCGGCAGTAATGGCCATGGCAATAAGGGTCATCATGCCCGGAAGTCTGGCCTTGAGTTCTCGGTAGGCACCCGCAAGGAATATCCAACCACAGTAAAAAAAGACAAAAGTTCCTAATGCAAGAAGTGCATAGTGGTATCCCACGAACTTGGGAGCTTGTATGGTAAGGACCACCACAGCCATTTCCGAGTAAAAAAAGATCGGGATGGTTAGCGCGAGTCCCATCCAAAACTTCGTCAGGAAAGATGAAAGTTTATGACCAGCGTGTTTATTGTGCTCAGTATGTTTTGCCCGGCTTGAATTGGTTTTTGCGGGTACCAAATTCATACCACATTCAGGACATTGCCCCAGCTTATCCTGTTGAACTTCTGGGTGCATCGGGCAGGTGTAGATAATTTGATCGTTCATGGGCTTATTGACGTGAATAGTTTTTAGTTTTTGTGAAATCATTTACTCAATGAAAATTACTTCCAATTGACCGGAGCGTGTTATGCGTTTCTGTGAACCAGCTCTCATTCTTATCATTCCTAGTTTGCGTACTATTCCTCCTCGTTGACATCAATGCCCAAATCACAACCCCGGCGATAATCGCGCCAATCAGCCAGAAGACAAGTTTCTTGTTACGCATATATATATATTCTTTACCTTCTCTTCGCCAGCTTATATACCTCAATAATCTCTTTACCCCCAGTGGGTATCTAGTCAGGAGTTCGTGTCGCACATTACTACTTCGCCTTTAGCGCCTGCTCGACTAACTGCTTGACCACTGCGTAGGGTTGTGCCCCTTCCAAGGGGAATTTCTGGCCATTCGAGGCAATGATAACACTGTAGGGTGTACCAGTCAGTCCGGCGACCTGGGCATCAGCCGTATCTTCATCCACATGCTTAGTGTATTTACCGCTATCTAAGCAGGACTGGAATTGCTGAATATTTGCTACTCCAGCTTGCTGGGCCAGTTAGGGTAAGTCAGCCAGATTAAGACCATTATTGGATGGCGTGACTTCAAAGATTTTGTCCGTCATCTCCCAGAACTTGCCCTGCTCACCGGCGCATTCAGTGGCTTCGGCTTCTTTAGGTGCTTTACTGTGGAGCTGGACGAGCGGTGAGTGCCGATACACCCAACGCACGTCGTTCGGATATTCATTTAAGAGTTTCTGAAGAGTGGGATGAAAGCTTTTACAGAAAGGACACTCAAAATCTGAATATTCCAGTACAGTGACTTTAGCATTGGCCGCGCCACGAATATGGTCTTGGTCAGTGACCGGGCGGAAATTGCCAATCGTGGGCTGTGGTGGTTGAGCAGCTGCCTGCGGATTTTCACCCTGTTGTCCAGGAGCTGCTTGCTGGGCCGGTGCTTTGCCGCTACCAAAATACACTGCGACAGCGATCAAGCCGCCAGCAACGACGATAGCAATTGGTACACCAAGCGCTGAAGATTTGGGTGCAGATGGCTGGGTAGCTGGTTCAGTAGTCATACATAACTATGTTAATGATGAAGGTTAAGAATGATTGGCGTGATCACCGGGACCGCCGCACCCATCCGACAGATTCCAGATTTCGGTAACTTGCTCGCCGGTGAAGTGATACTTTTGAATGAGTAACTTTCCTAAACCGCCATACACATACCACCGCCAGCATTGGCAGCAGCAGGGGCCTTTTTCAACACGACCATTGTTTTACTAAAGATGGTGGCGGTGCTTTGTGTCATGTGTATAGCTGTTTTTTGAGTATACAAAAGAAGGCGAATAAAGCCAGTATGCTGACTATGCTTTGACGGAGATTCTTGTAGCTCGTACAGTGCTTGCATGTCTTTAAAAGTCGGCACCCTGAGAACGTAATCCGAAGCCGAGAAAAGATGGAATATGCAGACAGAAAAAAGCCCGCAGTCAGAGAACTGTGGGCTCTGTTGGTAATGATCACTATC
>CAYJWZ010000071.1:0-3328 GCA_964374055.1 uncultured Candidatus Saccharibacteria bacterium
ATTGCCCAAAAAACGGCGAAAATAAAATTTCCCGTAGGATCGGTAAAAATAATTTGTGTATAACAGATCTGTATTAACTACTTCTTTTAGCTGCAATAAACCGCACCCGGCGGGGTTTTTCTGGCGGTCACACAGGAGCAGTGTCATGGGCGCCTTAATTTGCGCCAAGGCGTTGCCCTCATTTGTTTTTACAAACGTTGGCGAGAGGTACTGCTCGGCGAGCCAGATTACCTCGGTCAGCTGTTCCGAGCCGCACACTCGACAGGCAGTAGTAATTTGGTAGTTGGCCATACTTTTTAAGGTACTGCTTCCATGCGCTCAATAAAAGACACGCTCTTTCTTTGTTTGGCTTGCTGATACCATGCGACTGTTTGTCGAATGCCTTCTTCGAGCCCGACGGCTGGTGAAAAATTGTATTTTTTCATCCTGCTTACATCCATTAATTTTTGTGGCATGCCATCGGGTTTCGTTTTATCCCACTCGTAGGTACCTTCGTAGCCAACGCTCCGCCCGACCAGTTCGGCTAGTTCCTTGATACTGTTATCAACGCCGGTACCCAAGTTTATATAGGAGAAATCAAAATCACTGGCGTTGTAGTTTTGCATAAAATGGAGTACTCCCCGGGCAACATCAGTGGCGTTAATAAATTCTCGGCGGGCAGCACCGGTGCCCCACATGGTTACGACCGTTTGGTTCCGTTCCTTCGCTTCAGATACTTTAGAAATCAAGCCAGCAATAACGTGCGAACGCTGTTGGCCAAAGCGGTCATGGATACCATAAATGTTACAGGGAATAAGTGAAAAGAAATTTGTTCCATATTGTTTATTGTAGTTCTCGCACAATTTTACCGATAGAATTTTGGCAATGGCGTACCCTTCATTAGTGGGCTCAAGTTTACCGGAAAGCAAATACTCTTCTTTCATGGGTTGCTGGCACTGGCGCGGATACATACAGGAGGATCCCAAATTAATCAGTTTTTTTACCTTATACCGATAAGCACTGTGAATGATATGCATGGGAATTATGGCGTTGTCATATAAAAATACGGCTGGGTTTTGAACGCTGGCCATGATACCGCCGACGGTGGCGGCAAAATTAAAGACATATTCCGGCTGTTCGGTCTTAAAAAAGTAATCCACGGCAGCTTGATCGCGCAGATCAAGCGCTTCTTTAGTGTGGACAATAATGTTATGGAACCCTTGTTGCTGTAATAACTCTATTGTGTTCTGCCCGACCATCCCGGCATGGCCGGAAACATACACTCTTGCTGAAGTATCCATAGTACTATACTAGCATGTTGACGGTAGTTATCCCCACCCGAAACCGGTACGATGCGCTGCAACGCTGCCTTAGGTCTATTCAGGCTTCAACTTTTCTGCCCGATGAAATTATTATTATTGATGATCAGTCGAGCGATGCCACAGTGACCTTACAGGATCAGATGATGGGTACTATGGCCGTACGTGTGGTGCACGCGGCGCGTCGTCTCATGATGTCAGAGGCGCGTACTTTAGGAGCTCGAGCAGCGCACGGTGACTTAATTTTATTCATTGATGACGATAACATATTGGATAGCCATATGATTGAGCAGTTAGTAACGGCGGCCGCAAAGTATCCAAAACTTGGCATTCTTGGCCCCGTAATGTATACGGCATCAACACGTCAAGTACAGACTGCTTTTCAACGTATCAGCTTGTTGACCGGCTATACCTGGGGGCCGCCGGTCGTGCCAGCTACGGAGTTAGTGGCGAGTGATGGCATTCCAAATGTGTTTATGGTGCGGCGGGCGGTGTTTCAGGCGTGCGGTTATTTTGATGCCGAGTTGCTGGCTACTTATTCAGAGCCTGATCTGGCCTGGCGGGCCCAGCGGGCCGGCTGGCAGTGCGCTGTGGTGACGGTGGCCAGAACTTTTCATGATAATTTGCCGGCGGGCGCACTGATTCCCCGAACAATGGGCGGCGGCACATTTCCCCAGAAGAGTTACTGTATGATTCGCAATCGTATGGTTATGGTCCGGCGCTATGGCCGCTGGTGGGAACAAGTAGTTTTTTTTCTGTTTTTTCACTGGTTGTGGCCGACGGTTTATTCCCTCGTTATGCTGCGGCATGCGCGTTTTGATTTAATTGCCTGGTATTGGCGGGGCTGGCGGGATGGCTGGCGATATTTACTGACTGGTACGTTGGTTAATTCCTTTTCGGCAATGGCTGTCTAGGCTATGTGTGGGATAGTGGGTGTGGTAACCCGGACGACGCCGGTGGATCGCGATGTTCTGGCAGCTATGACGCGCCAGTTGCAGCAGCGGGGGCCCGATGATCAAGGTTTATGGAGTGATGAACGGGTGGGCTTGGGTCATCGTCGTTTATCAATTATTGACCTGTCAGCGGCTGGGCGTCAGCCCATGTTTAATGAAGATGGAACGATCGCGGTTGTGTTCAATGGCGAGATTTATAATGCCCAGGAACTACACCACGACCTACGCCGTCGCCATACCTTTAAAAGTGCCACCGATACGGAAGTCTTGCTCCATCTCTACGAAGAAAAAGGGAGTGACCTGTGCCGCTTTATAGAGGGTATGTTTGCCTTTGCTATCTATGACCAGGCGCGCGGTCGTCTGCTTTGTGCGCGTGATCGCTTTGGTGAGAAACCCTTCTATTATGTGCTGACCGATGATTTCTTTATTTTTGCTTCCGAACCAAAAAGCCTGTATCAGTATCCAGCTCTACGGCCACGTCTGGGTATCGACTCGACTGCCCTCTTTAAGTATTTTGTCTATGGGTTTGTGCCGGCGCCGGATTGCCTTATTCAACCGCTGCGAAAACTGGAGGCGGCGACGGTGGCGGAGTTTAACATAGAAAGCTGGCACTTATCCCGGCATCGCTATTGGGATATGGCCGAGTCGGTTACGCCAGTGTCTATGACTCAGGCCGAAGCTTTGCCACGACTGGATGGGTTACTGTCGCAAGCAGTGGAGCGTCGCCTCACGGCTGATGTGCCGGTCGGTATTTTTTTATCGGGTGGACTTGATAGCAGTCTGGTGGCGGCCTATGTGGCAAAAGCCGGAAGACACTTCGATGCGTATACGATTGCAGCTAGTGATACGGCAATGGACGAATCGGCCCAGGCAGCACGGATTGCTGCCCACCTGAAAATTTCCCATCACCGAGTTGCTCTGACTAAGCGTGATGTACTTACCACCTGTGCCGAGGTTATAGCTTACACTGACGAACCGGTGGCTGATGCCGCCCTCTTTTATACGGCTTTCTTAGCACGGGCAGTGCGCCAAGAGATTACGGTGGCTTTGTCAGGCGATGGCGGCGATGAATTATTC
>CAYJWZ010000072.1:0-3184 GCA_964374055.1 uncultured Candidatus Saccharibacteria bacterium
TCGGAGCTGATAATAGAAAGACTGATTTGCTCCGGGACCATCGCCGTTATTGTCTGCTCGATTGCTTGCAGCGAGCCTTGTGAGTCGGCCTTGATCACGAGCGCCAGCGTTGGCCGTTTATCGTCCTCATCTTTTCGCCCCATTTTCTTCACGGGTGCGCGCCGTTCGGCCGCTTTCACCTGGGCTTCTTCTTTGGCGTCAACAACCTGCATTATTTCTCCGGCCCGCGGGACGGCTTTAAGGCCCACGATAGTCACGGGGATTGAGGGGCCGGCGGCCTGCACCGGTTTATTGCGCCAATCAAGGAGGCGGCGCACCCGGCCGGCGGCGTGGCCGATCACAACGTATTCTCCCGGCCGCAGCGTGCCAGTATGGATAATGACCGCTGCCAGGGGCCCCAAGTTTTTATCAAGCCGGCTTTCAACGACAGTTCCCAGAGCCGGCCGGTTGGCATCAGCTTTGGGTGGGGTAATATCAGCTGTCAGTAATATCATCTCCAGCAGCTCATCAATGCCCTGCTGGTTGATAGCCGAGACGCCTACCATGACTGTCTGGCCGCCCCACTCTTCGGGTGCCAAATCAATTTCCGACAACTCCTTTTTTACCCTCTCGATATTGGCGCCGGCGCGGTCAATCTTGTTGATGGCAACCACAATGGGAATGCCTTCTTTCTTGGCATATTGGGCAGCTTGCTTGGTCTGGGGTTTAACTCCGTCATCAGCGGCCACGACCAGCACGGCAATATCGGCTAGTGAAGCGCCGCGCTGTCTCATCACATCGAAGGTTTCGTGGCCGGGCGTATCAATGAAGGTAATAGCCCGGCCTTTGTGATCAACCTGATAGCTGCTGATAGCCTGCGTGATGCCGCCGGCCTCGGTGGCGACAACATTCGTCTTGCGGATAGCATCGAGGAGGGTTGTTTTGCCGTGGTCAACATGGCCCAGAATGGTAATAACCGGCGGCCTAACCTGCTGTTTTTTTGGGTCTTCTTTTTTGAGAATTTCATCCAGTTTTTGCGGCGTGAGTACGTCCTTTTCCAGCTCCTCGACATCTTCTTTGGTTTTGTATCCCAGCTCTTCCGCGATAATTGCGGCGGTTTCAAAATCCAGGTCATCATTCAGGTTGGCCAGCACGCCATTCTTTAAAAGGGTGGCGAGGATATCGCCAATGGGCAATTCAAGCCGTTCGGCTAGCTGCTGCACCTTAACAATGGAGGGCAGGGAAATAATCTGGCCGCGCAACTCTTCCCGGCGGCGCTGTTCGTTAAGATAGCCCCGCACTTGTGCCGCTTCCTGCTGATCGAGATTCTTCTGGCCCTCGGCCAACCGGATGCCGGTCTCGCGTAATATGGCATGCAAGTTCTGCTCCGAAAGTCGAAGCTCTTGGAGAAAATCAACAATCTTTACGGTATTTTTGCTTGTTCGTATTCGCCGTCGTGCCATGGATGTAGTGTAGCCTGATAAACTCATATTGTTTATGCCGGCCTCTCAAGCTGACATAAGCTCACAACATACTGTGGATTAGGCTGTTTGTCTAGCGGCTGCGGCTCGGCGATACAGCAGATCTCTTTTGCGGACAGGGTGAGATTCGAACTCACGAGGCGGTTTCCCGCCTGCGGCTTTTCGAGAGCCGTGCCTTCAACCGCTCGGCCACCTGTCCTAAAGCCAGTACCGTTACTATACTGATCTTCCCAGCAAAAAACAGCCGTTGTGGGTTGTTTTTTGCGTTCACATTCAATTGTTTCATTGCAAAGCACGCGGCACTGATCCAGCCTTCGCTCTGCGAAGCTGCGACGGGGCATATCAATTTTCTACTTTCTGACTTGCCGTGGTACTGTGCCGGCCGTAGCCTCCCTCGACCGCCCTTCGAGATCCTTAATCCTTAAGGGTCGAACGGTGGCTGAGGCTGGGTGTTCCCAAACACCAGTCACCAACGTCCCGTATGGTTAACACTTCTGCCGCCTAGAACTTGGTCAATAATTATCCTTGTTGACATACGCATAAGATTTTGCAACCATTAGGCTATGTCAATGGAAAGACCGCCGCAATCTACTCCGGCTCCGGTAGACTCTAGTAAAGATGAGTATAAGGAATATCCCACCGATTTGTTTGATAGTCAAGAACAATATGAGAGGTTTGCTCAATCAGAAGGGAAAAGGCAAGCGAAACTGCTCGAACATATTCGTGTGACTGGACAAGCTAACGATGCTGTCTGGCAGAAGCATTATGAGCAGCAGGGGAAATCACCTGCCGAGATCAGGGAACTGCTCGAAAACCTCAATAAAAAACGGGGAAAACCATTGTGGGAAAAAGCAAATAAGGATCGTATGAGCGAGGTTGAGAATATTATAGAAAATAAAAAGTTAGCTCCCGAGGAGGCGGACAGGCTACGGGCTCGGGTGAAATGGGTCATGGATCCTGCGAACCAGAGTAAAATTCAGACGGTAATGGAGAAGATGACACTCAAACCGGGTGCCGAGTTCAAGAGTGCTCCCCAAGCGCCCCCTCCGCCAAAACGAAAAAAGCCGCCTACTTAAGGACCGTCCTTAGATAAGGGCAGTTTTTAGCGGACCAGTCGGCGAATTCGATTCACAAATTGCGGCACTGATCTATCTGTGTTCAGATTGAACTTTTGCTATCAAGCAGAGAATTGCCGGCATCGACCTACTCTTGCTGGGGTATCATTCCCAACTACCATCGGCGATGAGAGGCTTAACTTCCGTGTTCGGAATGGGAACGGGTGTGACCCTCCCTCTAATGACACCGGCAGATCTCTACTGGCAAAAGTTCAATGGAACGGGTGCCTGCCCTATTTGGTAACATCATTGCCACTTAACGATCACACATTCTAACGATGACACATCACTAGCTATAAAAACTCTTTAGATGCATTCATACAACTGGACATATTAGTACGGATCGGCTGAACACATTACTGTGCGTATACCTTCCGCCTATCAACCTGGTCATCTTCCAGGAGTCTCATAACGAAACCTAGTCTTGGAGTGGGCTTCACGCTTAGATGCTTTCAGCGTTTATCACCAGCCCAACGTGGCTACCCAGCAATGCTCAAGAACTGAACAACTGGTACACCAGAGGTTGGTCCCATCAGGTCCTCTCGTACTATGATGGACGCTCCTCAAGTTTCCACGCCTGCGACAGATAGGGTCCAACCTGTCTTGCGC
>CAYJWZ010000073.1:0-2983 GCA_964374055.1 uncultured Candidatus Saccharibacteria bacterium
GACAGTTGCTAAGGATCGACGCTCACATGAAAAAACCCTTTCCAATTGAAACGCTCCCGTTCTCACTTGAGGATTTAAATTATCCATGGAGCACCCTGGCCGCCGAAATCCGCCAGTATGGCATTACAATTAACGATTAACCCATCTCGGCGAAATCAAGGTTAATGTCATTCGAGAGACAACAGCTGATTCACTAGCCCGCTAGCCGTTCCAGGAAATCAGGGCGAGGGCCACAATGCCCAGCACCACGCCCAAGGCTTCCATCCGGCTTATTTCCTCCCGGTAGATGAGCAAACCAATCGCCACCGCCAGAATGGCCGAGCCGACAGAGAAGATAATCGCGCCCCGGGTGAGACCCGAGCCATTACGGATAGCAAACAACCAGAACGTATTCGCCACTACATAGCCGCCAATTGCCAGCAGCCACCACGGTAACGTGCCCCGCACTGACCATTCCTTCGAAAAAATATCGGCCACGCCCTCAAAAACGATCAGCATTAGTAACGGAAACACCCAACCCATAGCTTGATACTACAAGATTTGACAGTCGCGCAGTAGCTTGCTATACTTGTAACACAAAGTATTACAAAAGCTATGGCTCGCAAAATAATCAATATCTCTCTACCCGCCAAAATGCTTGCCGAAGTTAAAAAAGAGGTGGCGAAAGGCAAGTACGCTTCTACCAGTGAGTTTTTTCGCGATCTCTTACGTAAACGCGAAGAAGCAATAATTCTGGCAGAGTTGAAAGAGAGTCAGAAAGAAATCCGCCAAGGCAAAGGCAAGGTGTTGCGATCACTGGCTGATTTGCGCTAAACATTCGTGCAAATTGTCTACACTTCCAAGTTTGAACGCCAATATAGAAAATTACCGGAAGTTATTAAAAGCGCCGCGGAAAGAAAAGAAAATATTTTCAAAAACGATCCTTTTGCCTCTCTTCTTAAAACCCATCAATTAAAGGGGAATTTTAGCGAGTTTTGGTCATTCTCCGTGAATTATAAATATCGAATCATTTTCGAATTTGGGAAGAATCGGCAAAAGGCCTACTTCCATTCAATCGGCGATCACAGCATTTACAAATAAGTTGTCAAAGGCCCCGGCCCCGCCCTACGCTTAAACCATGTCCAAAGGCCAACGAATCGGTTTACACGTCTCGGCGGCCGGGGGTGTCGAGAATGCCCCGGAGAACGCCAAGGAATTCGGCGCCGAGTGCTTTCAATTTTTCTCCAGAAGCCCCAGAGGCGGTGGTGCCCCACCAATTTCCGACGAACAAGCCGAACTCTTTAAAGAACGCTGCAAAAAGTACGGTTTTGAAAGTTATATTCACACCCCGTATTACATAAACTTCGCCTCGAAAAATAACAAAATCTACCACGGTTCCATTACGGCTGTCCGCGAGGAATTAGCCCGTGGCACTAAGCTTGGCGTAAAATATGTTATGACTCACATGGGCAGTGCCAAGGATTGGCTCGACCCCTCTCCTCAAGTGAGGAGGGGGTCAGCCTGCCTGCCGGCAGGCAGGGGTGAGGTGAAGGTCCCGCCAGCCGCTATCAGGCAAGCTATCGAAGGCCTAAAAAAGATTTACGATAAAGATCCTGATTTTTCCACCCAGCTATTGCTCGAGATATCCGCCGGCGCCGGCGCCGTCTTGGGTGATACATTTGAAGAATTGGCCGAACTGATCGATGGTGTCGGCCGCAGCGATCTTAACATCTGTTTAGACACCTGCCACCTCTTCGCCTCCGGCTATGACCTACGAACACCAGAAGGAGTCGCCATCGTTATGAAGCAATTTGATAAAACACTTGGCCGCTCCCGCCTCAAGTTGGTTCACATGAACGATTCGAAAACAGACCTGGCTGGCCACCGCGATCTCCATGAGCATTTAGGCCATGGCAAAATAGGGGAGACGGGTTTCAAAGTCTTACTAAGTCACCCCGACTTCCAGCACGTGAACTTTATCTTGGAAACCAAGCACGATAAATTAATTAGTGATGATCTCGCCTTCCTCAAAAAAAATCGCCGCCCTTAAGAAGCTGTATAAAGACGTTGCCGCCTGCCAGAAATGCCCGCTGTTTCAAACGGCCACGCACGCCGTGCCCGGCGAAGGCAACCCGGATACCGATATTCTGTTTGTCGGCGAGGGGCCGGGTAAAAATGAAGACGAACAGGGCCGTCCCTTCGTCGGCGCCGCCGGAAAATTCTTAGATCAACTCATCGAATCGATTGGCTATAAACGAGCTGATGTCTATATCGCCAACGTGGTCAAACACCGCCCGCCGGGTAACCGTGACCCGCTACCTGACGAACTCCACGCCTGCACCCCATGGCTCGATCAGCAGGTGGAAATTATCCAACCTAAACTGATTGTCACCCTTGGCCGCTACTCCATGGGGTACTTCTTGGGCGAGGGTTTTTCTATCTCGAAAATCCACGGTCAACCCAAGCGAAAAGCCAATAAAGTGGTAATGCCAATGTATCACCCGGCGGCCGCTCTGTATCGCGGCGATCTGCGCCCCACGCTAGCCGCCGACTTCCAAAAAATTCCCAAGATTTTAAAGCTGATCGAACAAGGCAAAATGGGCTCCGAAAAACCGGAAACTTCTTCCGAAACGCCGCAAAAATCGTTGTTTTAGCCCGCCCGCCGAATTGGCGGGCTTGAACCTGCCTCTCGTACCAGTTACCCTCTAAAACACGCGGCCGTGCTGTAATCGGTAGCCAGGCACGCTTGAGGTGCGTGTGGGTTTATCCCGTGTGGGTTCAAGTCCCACCGGCCGCACTCTTCGACTCATCACTTCGTTCTTCGCTCAGAGTAAACTTCTATGAAAGGGGCTAGCCCTGAGAGAGACGCGAAGCGTCGAATCGAAGGGCACTTAGCTCAGTGGTAGAGCAATTCCTTTACACGGAAAAGGTCGGGGGTTCGAATCCCTCACTGCCCACCTAGAAGAGTGATTTTTGTTGCACTTCGGGTTTTGCTTCAGTTTTT
>CAYJWZ010000074.1:0-2846 GCA_964374055.1 uncultured Candidatus Saccharibacteria bacterium
TGTCGAGGACCAAATGTCTTCTTTTTCCGGTCTTCTGCAGGAACTTCCGTCCGTCGATACAGAGCTCAAGGGGATCATGCGTGGAGAAGATTTACCCCCGGATTTGCAGGTGTTCGAGGGCAAGTCGGGCATGAAGAGCCTCTTTCGCGATGTGCTCTTCGAGGCCAGGCAGGAAGGCGTCCTACGGATCCGGATGCTCACGTCGAATACCTTCGATCAGCAGATGGGCTCGGTGACGCTCGAGAAATTCGCCGACGAATTCTTCGCGGACGCGAAGAATGGCGCGGCCAGTATGAAGAAGAAAAAAGCGACTTATGTATTATGTTTATATTTTACAAGGCCTAAAATATCCCCGCAGATTTTATAAAGGCTATTCCACTGATTTAAAGGAAAGAATGGGGGACCATAATTCTGCTTATTGTAAACACACCTCTTCATATAGACCTTGGAAAATTGTTTTTTATGCGGTCTTTGCTGATAAGTATGTCGCCCAGAGATTTGAACGGTATTTAAAGACATCTTCTGGAATAAGTTTCACTCGTAAAAGATTAATAAATTATTAGACGTGCCGGCGTGGTGGAATTGGTAGACACGCAGGACTTAAAATCCTGTGGCCATTGGCCGTATCGGTTCGAGTCCGATCGCCGGTACCAGAGCTTGAATGGTTCGCCATGGGATAAACCCATGGCGCCCCGAGTTAATCTCGGGGCGATTCCGGCCGCCGGTACCACTCGATTCGTCTTTTGCTTCGCAAAAGTCTCTCTCGCGGTCTCCGGCACCTTTGGTGCCTCCGACCATTTTACAAATCATGAATCGAGTGTCCTGCTGTTCGCCCTGAACGGGAACGAAGTAAAGGACAGATATTGTCACCAAGCAAAAGGCCTAATATGCGGGTTTAGGTTGGCCCAGCCAGAAAAATAAAAATTAGCGCCAAGCTGTTTTTGCTTGAAAAAAATACCCTTTTTGATATAATAGATACAGAAATCTCTAAGAAATAAAATTTGTGTTTACTCAAAAAAAGGGGAAATCATGGTTGGTAACTCGGTTCTATAGAATACTAATTATCGTCGCTATTTGGTCGGTTTTGTTTATAGCCGGCCGTTTTATGATGGGCGGTTTTTTGACTAGCAACCCCAGTATAACTAAAGACGGAGAACAATATAGCAGTTCGCCCTTGGCTTCGGCTCAAGCCGCGCCTTTTCGTTGCCCCAATTCTTGGCCTTTGCGGCGAGCGTTGACCATGTATGCCCGGGCGGTGAACACCACCCGCCTGAACTACATCGCCGATCACTTCGAGCTGGCCGCCGAGGCTTTTGGCGATGAAGCCGCCTACATCCGCCAGCGCAACCCGAATTTTCGGTTCGTGAACTACAATTCGATCACCGACAACTACGTCTCGCGTTCTGCTGTCGACGAACACAACTGGCTGATGGCAAACGCCGCGGCGTATGGGGTGACTGACCCGGAGGACGTCTACCTGCATTACTCACAGGACACGGTGTCCAGATTAGACGGAATCAATGTCACCATACCGGGCTGGAATCCCTCCTGTTCCCCAAACTGTACACCGCCGGCCACCGCAACGTCACGGAGTCAGGCGCGTGTGGCGGTCTACTACGCGGACCTTTCCCGCCGCGTCCCCGCGTTTCATACTACCGCGCTCCGAGCCCTGCAACGCGCCTATCACATCTATCTCCTCAATCAAGTCATACGAGGCGGTGGGAACCAGTATTGGGACGGATTCATGTTCGACAATGCCTCGCTTCGGTTTCTCCAGACCAACATCCAAAGCGGCGGGCAAGTCGCCGAAGCGCCAGGCACTCCCAGCGTCAGCACCTCCGCCTTTCTCGACTGGTACTACTACCAGGGCTTTGGACTGTTTGAACAAGAGCTACGGACGAACCAGCCGGCAGTTGGCCGGCGGGTCTGGATCGTGCCCAACGTGGCCGGAGTGCCAGTCATCACGCAGAATCAGTGGGAGCAGGGCTACGTGGATTTTCACCCCGGCGACGTGATTCTCAAAGAATTTTCTCATAATCCCACCCGTGATTTTGGGCAAACCCTCCCGGCAACGATTTTCTACAAGAATGGTCTGGCCCAGACAGCCGGCATTGACTTGTGGGAGTTCCCCCTGAACATCACTTCAATCGTCGGCCGACAAGGCTCATTCACTACCGATGAGGCCATGATAAACAATCTTGGCATGCACTGGCTGACGCGGCGGCCAAACATCCTGACTTGGGGCTTTGTCAACATCGTCAGTCAGACGGCCTGGGATAATAATATGCGCGGCCTCTTTGACACGGACCTCGGCCAGCCCCTCGAAGACCCGCAAGTCCTCGCGATCGGCACGGATGGTCGCGGCTACGCCTATACCATCTATGGCCGACGTTTTTCCTGCGGTTTGTCCGTCGTCCGGGTACGCGGGGCTGAACCCCAGCATTTTGATGCCGCGACCGCGGTGACGGTTAATCTGCCGGGCACTTACTTATCTTTGGACGTGGACGGAAATACTGGCGCCTTGACTAACCAAGCAACGCTCCGCAACGGCCAGGCTCTTCTATTCCTGGCTCAAGGAGCGACACCACCACCACCCTGCACTGAAAACTGGTCTTGCGGGGCTTGGTCCTCCTGTGTCGGTGGCAATCAATCCAGAACTTGCACCGATGCTAATAGTTGCGGCACGACAGTTAGTCGTCCACCTTTAAGTCAATCTTGCACAGCTCCTCCCTGCACTGAAAACTGGTCTTGCGGCGCTTGGAGTACTTGTGTAAACAATACTCAATCTAGGACTTGCACCGATGCTAATAGTTGCGGCACGACAGTTAGTCGTCCACCTTTAAGTC
>CAYJWZ010000075.1:0-2831 GCA_964374055.1 uncultured Candidatus Saccharibacteria bacterium
GGTTGCTCTGGCTTGTCCGTGCTTGAATATTCTTGATACGCCCAAACCAACCGTGAGGCTTAGGTCTTTCGTGTCCTCAAGAAGTTTTTTGGAAACACTGGTCACGGCTACTCCATTGTCGGTCACGTGGCCATCGCTGTCGATATATCCAGCGATGAATGCCATGATTTGTCCGGCCGGGAGCTGAAAAATCCACTTCGGGGCGCGTTTTATTGGCGCTGTGCCCCCGAGCCCTATTTGTAAGAATAGCCGACACAGATGGCGCGAGTTGATGACTATGTAGCGTTCCTTCTTTTCCCGCACTTCGTAGTTGAATAGTTTTTTGATGGTGACACAGGCAAGATCCCGGTAGTCCTCTTGTTCATGGATGGCGATGTTGATTTTGTTGTGTCGCAGGTCGATATGGCCGTCGCCGATAAGCAACCCGGCTAGCCACATAAAGTCTTTGCTGGTCACGGCCGGGGTCGTGATTTGTTTTGCATAGAGATGCCCCGTGTTCATGGTGAACGCGCGGTACTGATTTTTACTCTGAACGATGTTTCCGCTCCTGATTTCCGGTAGTTGATATGGCTTACCGTCGTGGGGAATTTTCTTGGCAATTGCTATAAGGTCACCCGGTTTCAGCTCCTGCAGCGGTTTCCATAGTGGATGGAAAAATCCCTTTTTGTGAAGCTTGTCGTTTTTACGGTGAACCAGCGTAAGGAAAGGGTGATTAGCGGTGGCTTGTATATCCCGGCCTCCAGCCTCCACCCGGAAAACCTCCTTGTGGCCATTGAAGACCTTAGTCTTGACTAAAGCTTTTTTGAGAGTGTTTGTGGCTTGGTCCCACGCATATACTTTATGACCGGGTTCAATGCTTTTAATGGATACTGGTCCTCGTGGGTTTGTAAATACTTTAGTGTCTTCAGTAAGGCATCCTAAATTCCCGTTAATCCATTCCATGACGCCGTCTTTGGCAACGATGGCCCGCTTGGTATTGAGATTATAGGTATTGCGGCTCCAGTTTTCGATGCTGGTGTAACGGACGCGGGCATTTTTTTTGACAAAAATTTCAACGCAGCCGGCGTGCAGGTTGTTGGTATTATATTGCGGGGCGCTGCAGCCCTCAATGTAGTGCACTTCGGCGCCGGCGTCGGCAATGATCAAGGTGTGTTCAAACTGGCCGGTGCCGGGGGCGTTCATGCGGAAGTACGCTTGTAATGGCAAATCTACTTTTATGCCCGGCGGTACATAAATAAATGTTCCGCCGGAGAAAACGGCGGCGTGCAGGGCGGCAAATTTATGGTCGTTGACGGGGACGCAGCGGGTCATGAAGTATGGTTTTACCAGTTCCGGGTATTTTTGGAGCGCGGTGTCGAAGTTGGCAAAGATGACACCCTGTTTGGCCCATTGTTCTTTCAAATGGTGATAGGCCATGGTGGCCTCATATTGCGCGCCGGCACCGGCCAGCGCGGAGCGTTCGGCGGTAGGGATGCCTAATTTTTCAAAGGTGGCGCGAATATCTTTTGGTACCTCGTCCCAGCGGCGAGTTTCTTTTTGGCCGGGGTCAGCAAAATAGGTAATGGCATCTAAATTGAGTTTGGAAAGATCCGGACCCCACGTCGGGATAGGGCGTTCTTGAAAGCGGGCTAAACCCTCGAGGCGTTTTTGCAGCACCCAGTCCGCTTCCTTTTTATAGGCCGAGATGCGGCGGACGACGGTTTCGGTGAGGCCGGGTTCAGTGGTGAATTTAAGGCGCACTTCATTAGCGGTATCATAACGCTCACGATCAATCGTGACTTCGGTTGGAGCCATAGTGCCTATCATACGGTTTTGGCCCGGGCAGGGCAACCGATCCCGCATGGTATGATAAGAAAGTGGAAGATATAATGCCGAGGCCACAGAAAGGGGAGCGTGGCTTCACGCTCATCGAGCTCATGGTCATTCTGGCGATCATAGGGATTCTCGCGGCGATCACGACTACCATGGTCATCAGGACGCGCCTGATGACGGAGCCTTACGGTGGCGTGAAGACCACTAACTATGACATGCCCCCGGACGTCGACGAGCAGGCCATGTTGTCTGGGCAGCGCTCCCCGACACCCGCGCCCTCGGGTAACGGTTACCTGTCTGGGTTGATCAATATGCTGTTTGGTGTACCGTCTCCGGAATCATCGGTGTCGCCCACGCCCTCGCCGAGGCCGACGGCAACGCCGGGCGTCCCGCAGGCCACGATCCCGCGCGCGACGAAGAGACCCTCCAGTTCGCCAAACACGGGTGGAGCGACCAGAGAGCCTGTTCCCACACAGGAGACGGCACCAACACCAGGAGTAGAGCCGCCGCATGTCGGGCCGCCAGACAGTGGTTGACACCCGTAGGGAAAATGAAGGTGGGGAAAATGAAGGTGTCAGGTACTTTCATTTGCTTTAAACCATTCTTGTTTTGTTTCGCGCCACCACTGATTCCAAAGCTTGCGGCCCTCGGATCGTGAGGTGGTTACCATAGTCTATTTTCTACACAAGGCGGAAGTGCGGTCAAAAGAAAACCGCCCTGAGCGAAGTCGGAGGGCGGTTGCGGTTGTCACGTTCCTAGATGGCGATCAGGGCATCGTGATATCTCTCGAGAAGACCCTGCCAGCGTTCGGAACAATATGCGTCGAGCGTAGGAAATTTCTCGCCGGAACAAAGGTAACGGTAGTCGGCCTCGTGAACGAGCCGCGCCACGTTAGCCTCAAGCAAACAGAGGGCCTCACCCCAAGCTTGGCGAAGCACCGCCCATTGGTTTTGCCCAAGAGCCTGCGCCCGCTGGCAATCAACACTGCAGGGAATGCACCCGCTGAGGTGCGTCATCAC
>CAYJWZ010000076.1:0-2738 GCA_964374055.1 uncultured Candidatus Saccharibacteria bacterium
GGCAGGCTTGGCGAAGGCTGGAGGGGTGTTATGGAGTGTTGCCTTCTTCCTTCTCTCCCGCACCTTCGCTTCAATCAGCGGCACGGCCGCCGCTCCAGCGCCGAGTAAAATAACAAACACGATCATCCGCCCCGGTAACCCGGCCGTGACGCCAAATATCAACCCGGCCACTCCGCCAACAATCGCCCACAATAAAATAGTCACCATAAGAGAAGAAGATTAGTACAACAGGTCCTCCCCTGACAAGGGGAGCGGAGTGGGGTTCACCGCTTCAACACCGCGATGTAGGCCGAGGGAGGAATGTCGACCGAACCGCGGCTGCCCATGCGTTTTTTGCCTTTCTTTTGCTTTTCCAATAACTTCTTCTTTCGAGTCACGTCGCCACCGTACAAGTGCCCCGTGACGTCTTTCCGCATGGCTGGAATCGTTTCGCGCGCTATAATCTTTCCCCCTAACGCCGCCTGCACCGGAATCGCAAACAGCTGCCGCGGAATAACTTCTTTTAATTTTTCTACCATCCGCCGGCCAACAGCTTCGGCCTTGGCGCGCGGAACAATGATCGACAACGCTTCAACCGGTTCTTCGTTCAACAAAATAATAAGCTTGACCACTTCGCTCACCCGCCAATCCAGCAACTCATAACTCAAAGAACCATAGCCGGCCGTGGCTGATTTCAACTGGTCATACAAATCAACCACCAGTTCACGTAGCGGCAATCTATAGGTAAGAATAACTCGATCAGCATCCAAATAATCCTGTTTTTCTAACTCACCCTCCCGCTGCTTTAATAGTTCAAACGTCGCCCCCAGATATTTAGTCGGCGTTAAAATCTGCGCTCGCACATACTGTTCGCGGGTCTCTTCCACCGCTGACGGGTCCGGCCAGCTAGCTGGTGTGGCCGCTTCCAACATGCGTCCATCCCGCAGCTTCACCTGATACAAAACACTGGGGGTAGTAATAACCAATTTCAAATCATGTTCACGTTGCAATCGTTCTTGCACAATCTCCAGATGCAACATCCCTAAGAAACCACAACGAAACCCTTGTCCTAAAGCCTCATTCTGTTCCGGCTGGACCGTTAAGCTGGCATCATTGAGTTGTAGTTTTGATAGCGCTTCGCGCAGCGCCGGAAAATCGTCTCCACCCTCCGGGTAAACACCGGCAAACACTTTCGGCTGCGGTACCTGAAACCCAGCCAACGGCTTTGCTGCTGCTCGTGATGCGAACAAGGTTATCGTGTCACCTACTCTCGCCCCACGAATATTTTTGAGTCCCGTGGCAACATAACCAATATCACCGGCAGATAACTCTTGAGTGGCCATGAACTCCGGCCCAAAGGTGCCTACTTCTACTGCTCGGTCCGATAAATCAGTTCCCAGAAACGCCAACTGATCTTGTGCTTTTACCGTTCCCTCAACCACTCGGACATAGGCCACCACTCCTTTATACTCATCATAAACCGAATCGAATATAAGCGCTCGAAGACCCGCCGAAGCCTTGGCGGAGGCGGGCGGCACTACTCGTACCACCTCATCCAGCAGTTCTGTCACTCCCGCGCCCGTCCTGGCTGAAATTTTCAAAATTGAAATTGCTTCTCCCAAGAGATGCTTTAATTCCGCTTCGGCGCGCGGCACATCAGCCGCCGGTAAATCAATTTTGTTTATTACTGGAATAATGGTGAGCTTCTGCTCCAACGCCAGGAATAAATTAGCAATCGTCTGCGCTTGCACACCCTGCGTCGCATCAACTAATAAAATTGCCCCTTCCACTGCTTGTAAACTTCGACTGACTTCGTACTGAAAATCAACATGCCCGGGCGTGTCGATTAAGTTCAATATCCTATCCTTCCAACGCATTTTGACAGGTTGCAGCTTGATAGTAATTCCCTTCTCCCGCTCTAACTCCATGGAATCAAGCATCTGCTCGCGCATCTTGCGCCGCTCCACCGTCCCGGTCAACTCCAACAGCCGATCAGCCAACGTCGATTTGCCGTGATCGATGTGAGCAATAATACAAAAATTGTGGGCTGTCATGCGCTAAACAACGTACTACGTATTTACAGCGCCAACAAGGCTCTCACGGTGGCTGAACCTCCCAGTACCACCCCAAGCATGATTAACCCAGCCCCCACTACCCCGGCTAAAATCGCTAGCCATGATTGCTTACGCGGCAAATCAAATACAAAAGCTGCCAACGCCCCCGACCATGCACCGGTAGCTGGCAACGGAATAGCCACAAAAATCGCTAAGGCCCAGTAACCATAACGCTTCACTTTATGGTCCAGCTGACGCCGCGTCCGGGCAAATAACCATTCAAAAAAGCGCCGGGCGGTCACCGAGCGGCGCATAAGATAATCCGAGAAATAATCGAAAAACAGCATAATAAAATAAATCGGCGCCATGTTGCCGATCACCGATAAGACAAACGCCTTCCACGCCGGCAGATGATACACAAGTATGGCCACCGGCAACGCCCCGCGCAGTTCTCCCAGCGGCAAAGCCGCTAACACAACTGTTGCCAGCTCCGGGGGCAATCCTCGCAGCCATTCCACTAAGGCCAACATACTGGGCTTAAGTATGCCCCAGAACAAGTTATGCCGTCATGCTCGCATCAATTCGCGGCGCACACTATGTTCGTCCGGATCAGCGGTCCCCGGCGTTCCATGTTCTACTTCACCCGACGAACCATTGAACTGCAATTGTTGCGCTAAAGCCACCGGCCAGCGCAAGCGCCGCGCT
>CAYJWZ010000077.1:0-2677 GCA_964374055.1 uncultured Candidatus Saccharibacteria bacterium
TCATTCGCATCCCTCTAATGCCGCCCCCCCCCAGCGCAAAATCAATCCCTCTCTTGCAGAAAATGAAAAGTACCTACCTGGCGTGGTATGGCTATTACCAGACACTGCCTAAAGCCCACCGCTACTCATTGGGGCAAAGAATTGATACTTTATTCATCCACAGCATCGAAGCTATCGCCGCCGCCAGTTTTTTATCGCGCGACAAAAAACTGCCCTACATCCAAGTCGCCATCCGCAAAGTTGATACCCTCAAAGTACTATTGATGGTCCTGTGGGAAACAAAATCACTGGATAATAAAAAGTATCTGGCCCTATCGGTACAAGTAGACGAAATCGGCCGCATGCTGGGCGGCTGGAATGGACAACTAATAAAAAACTCCCCCGCGAATGCGGGAGAGAAATGAAGTGAGTTGCGGGGAACGCGAACCACGAACCGGTTGTGACGGTTGAACCGATTGTCAGGGTTGCCATAGTAGTTGTTGAGCCACCGACCGTTGTCATCGTGTTCGACGTTGAACAGTTTCAGGTTGCCGTTCGAATCGCGAAACGTATAAAGTGTCTCCCATAACACTACCCCTTGATTGCTCGCGGGGCTGTATAGCTTTCGGCATCACAATGCCCTAACGCTCTATACCAAGTATCTTCATTTTTTCAGTTCACATAGCCCACGCTGTTAGAGACCATGATCGCCAACACTCTCAGCCTATGAGATACGGGTTCGGTAGCCGAGGACCGTGATCCTCAGCGTAGTCACCTACTTCCATCTGTATCGTAGCAATGAAAAAAGCCTCGCGCGAGTGCACAAGGCTTTGTTTTTTCGAAGGGCCAAGAACCAAGGTTCTTAAGAGAACAAAGGCTCAAGGCCAAAGAGCTAGGACTTGCGGGGAACGCGAACCACGAACCGGTGGCGACGGCTGAACCGAACGCCAGGGCTGCCATAGCAGTCGTCGAGCCACCGACCGCCGTCATCGTGCTCGACGCGGAACAGGAGCAGGTCGCCGTCCGAACCGCGAATGGCCTTCATGACCATGATGACCCACTCGCCCTTCGGCTGATCCGGATACTGCAACTGTAGCTGCGGGCCGTCTTCCGGCTCGCACAGCTCAAGGCCAAGGTCAAGCACCCGGGCACAGATGTCCTGGTACTCGATGCCGTCGTCGTCTGGGTCTTCAAACCCCAGTTCTTCGACAGACACCAGAGCCAGGTCCACCTCATGCTCCTCAGTCGCCGTGACAAACTCAGGCCGATCGAGCAAGTCATTCGCCCAAGAGCTGACCCGATAGTCGCCCTCCTTGAGCGCCGCGCGGAAATGGTCGGTCGTCTTGAGCTTGGTGCCAACCTTGATGGTCCGCCAGACCGGAAACTGCTGCGGCTCAGCGCCGATCACTGCTTGGCCGTTCTCCCTGAACTCGACGGTGACACGCTTGCAACTGAGCAGCTTGCGCGTGTTATCTCGACCGATTTTGTGGACCAGCGCCGCCAAATCGCCGTAGCTGAAATCCTTGGCTTCGAACAGAGGATTCGCCATGAGACACGCTCCTTCTGGGCTTTGAAATCGCCCAAACAGGTCTTTATCCCTAACCCCGGGATCCAGGGCCTTTCTCAACACGAGAAAGGAGTGTTGACAATGAACCGCTCAATATTATCAGAAATCAGGATAAAGTCAACTTTAACTCAAGAAAAAGGCTAAAATAAGAGGAAAAATAACATTATCACCTATAAGCCCAGCCGGGGGCTGCGCTACTCTTCCATTTTTACCTTGTTAAGGTACGCTAGAGCTATGGTTGACGTGATAAAAAAGAAAGTCTTGCGTTATACGGCCGTATTTGAGCCGGATACAAAACAGGGCGGGTATACGGTTACTATTCCTGCTTTGCCCGGTTGTATTTCCGAAGGCCAGTACCTTCTGTATCACTGCTCATTGATTGCTTTTATATAAAACGCGCTCTTTGAGCTGCATCGCATTTCGGACCCTAAAAGTCCGCTAGTACCAGCCACCAACTGCAACAGTTTTTTTCAGAATATATCGGTTATACGCTCTCTCCAGCCGTAACCGGAGCAAGGTAAGAACTTCAGACAGAGTATAGCAAACCGAAGACAAAAAAAATCCCCCGGACTTTTTGGTGTGTACCAAAGAGTCCGAGGGACAAAGAATCAAAGTGCTTGAGGGCTGAACCCTAAGGTTCAGCCGCTGCGGGAAAACGCCCGAGAGCCGGCATCCCAGGGGTGGCCGTCCAGCGGATAGGCGAACACGCGCCACTCCCGATGATCAGCGCCCCAGTGGACGCGGACCGCGAAGACCTTGCCGGCGACACCGCGAACGTAGAAGATGCTCGCGTACCTGTTGTTGAGCAAGTCTCCCTGCTTGCCGCCCTTCTGGCGTTCCAGCATACCGGCCAGATAGGCGCAGAACTGGCCGGGGTCCTTGAAGAGGTGGCTCGCCGGCAGTTCACCGCGGATCGCCTTGTCGTTCGCCGGGTTGGCGAGATCGAACGAGGCACCCTCAATCGCGGGAACCGCGGTGACCGGCTTGGCCGCGGCGACAACTCGCTCGCGGAAAGCGTCCCAGACGTAGAGACCCGTCCTCTTCTGGAAGTACTGCTGCGGATCGAGGGCGTAGGTGCGCCCGTTGAGTTTGTAGTTGCGGGAAAGACTAAGAGCAGTCGTTTTATCTTGA
>CAYJWZ010000078.1:0-2618 GCA_964374055.1 uncultured Candidatus Saccharibacteria bacterium
GCCAGGAAGTGATGAAGCTGGCTTTTACCAACGATTTCAGTGAGTGGTTTGATATAACGCCGGTTGTCCTCTTGCGTCGTGAGGTGTGGCAGAACTATAAGGTTGGTTTCGGCGCTCCCCCGCTGCTCACGCCGGAAGGGTGGCTCATGGTCTATCACGCTATGGACGAAGCTAAAGTCTACCGCTTGGGCCTGTTGCTGCTTGACCGGAAAAATCCGGCGCGAGTTATTGGTCAGATTGGACCGATCATGCAGCCGGAGATGCCTTATGAGTTGCATGGTTTTGTTCCCAATGTCGTCTATTGCTGCGGGGCGCTCATGCGTGGTGATGAGCTATGGCTTTACTACGGCGGCGGGGATCGGGTAATTGGCCGGGCGATTGTCGGTCTTCGGAAGCTGCCATGGCAGGGATAAGATTATGTTACGGCCAATAAAAATTGGCATCATCGGTTATGGACGCTTTGGCCGGTTTGTCCGGGCGGCACTGGCGGCGGCGCCGGAAGTACTAGTAGCGGCGGCAGCGGATGAGACGCCGGGGGCTGATGTTGTAGTAATAGAAACAATTCTCGGTGATCCGACGATTGAAGCGGTTCATATTGCCACCCCGCCTGATTCGCATGCTTCGTTAGCACTGGCGGCACTGGCGGCGGGTAAGCATGTAGTGGTGGAAAAACCCCTGGCCCTGACGTCAGCGGATGGCCGGCGAATGCGCCGGGCCGCGCGCCGGGCCGGTAAGATTTTGGCGGTCAATTTTATGTTGCGCTATAATCCGTTAGTGGCGACACTCGCGGCGGTGCTGCGAGCACAGTTGTTGGGCCAACTCTATGCGGTGCGGTTGGAAAACGTGGCGGGGCGGGTGGAACCAGCTGATCATTGGTTCTGGGATCTACAGAAGAGTGGCGGTATTCACGTTGAGCACGGCGTGCACTTCTTTGATTTAGCGAGTTATTGGCTTGGTGTGCCGAGGCGGAGTGTAGATGGATGCCTGGTGTTTCGGGCCGGAAAAAACACCGAAGCCCTGGCCACCGTCGAATTTTCATCGGGAACGGTGGCGCGGTTTGCCCATGCATTTGTCACCCGGCCGGCGCTGGAACATACCAGTTGGTGGTTTGTGTGGGAACGGGGACAGGCAGTGGTTGAGGGTTGGATTCCACGTCACATGGAGCTGCGGGCCGAATTAGTAACCGGGGAAGCGGCGGCACTGACGGCTCATGGGTTTGAGCTAGTCCAGGATGGAATGACGGCTGTGGCCCGTTGGGGAGCGCCCGGCGATAAAGAAACTATGTACGCCGAGTGTATTCGGCGGCTGTGGGCGGACGTGGCGCAGGCCCTGCGGAGTGGGAGTGAGGTGGCGGCGCTGAGTGGAGAGATTAGTTTAGCTTTGGCGCAGCACGCCAGCCGTCGGCACCGGTACCTGTGAGGCAGTACGAAGGATGGTGTGGAAGAGGCTGAGATGACTTTGAGCAACATTGGGCCATGTCATTAAACGGCCATAACGGTAGGCGTGGTGTTCGATTGCTTTCTTTTTTTCCGGATGTTCAACCAGTTCGATAACAGCCGTGGTAATTGCCTGGGCGTTGCGGAAGGGGACTAGTAGACCACGTTCCTCGGCCAACACTTCTTGGGCATAAATATAGGGAGTAGAAATGCAGGCTTTGCCGGCACCGATGGCGTAGGCGAGAGCACCCGAGGTGATTTGATGCGGCTCCAAATAGGGCGTCACGTAGATATCAATTGTTTTGAGCCAGGAGACGACATCTTTGAGGGGGAGATATTTGTTCACAAAGCGAACATTTTCCTCAAGGCCCAATTGGCGTACACGCTGCTTAAGATCGTTACGGTAGCTCTCGCCGGCATGGCGCAGGAAGCCGGGGTGGGTTTGACCGATGATGACATAGAGAACGCGGGGGTACTGCTTCTTAAGCTGGGCAACGGCTTCAAGGGCATATTCAATCCCTTTATTGGGATCGAGCAAATTGATATTACCGAGCACCAGTCGCCCGGACAGTTGTCGTTTTCGTTTTTCGATTTCGGTGTCGTTGAAGGTGAAATCCGGCACACCATGGGGGATGACGACAATCTTACGGGGACTGATCTTGTACTGGTGGATCAATTTCTGGCCAACGCTTTCCATCATGACAATGATGGCTTTAGAGTGAGCGGCCAAACGTCGCAGAATTTCGTTTTGCTTGCTGCTGTTGTCCGTGATAGCGGTGTGGAAGGTAGTGACCAGTGGTCGCTCCAGTGCTTCAACAAAATGGAGAATATACTCGCCTAACTTTCCGCCAAATAAACCAAACTCATGTTGCAAATGAACCAGATCGGCGTGTGATTGGTTGATGTATTGGGCGGCTCCTAAGTAGGTGCCAAGGTCGTCATAATTAATCTTGTATTTTGCTTCCCATGGATAGTCAATTGTTTCGTCGGGGTGAGTTATGGTCATTATTTCAGCGAGGGAGCGTGAGTTGAGCAGGTTAATGGCGTTTGTTAAATCTTTGGTGTAGGTAGCGATGCCGCATTTTCGCG
This sequence comes from uncultured Candidatus Saccharibacteria bacterium, assembly GCA_964374055.1. Lineage (GTDB taxonomy): Bacteria > Patescibacteriota > Andersenbacteria > UBA10190 > UBA10190 > CAYJWZ01. The sequence continues at coordinate 2,526 of CAYJWZ010000078.1, forward strand.
GAATATACGAAGAAACGTAGATTGCGTTGAGTGGCCGGGTTTGCTGACTGAGAACTTTTTTGTCCTTTCCCGGAACCGACTCATTTTTTAAGT
>CAYJWZ010000079.1:0-2568 GCA_964374055.1 uncultured Candidatus Saccharibacteria bacterium
CGAAATGAGTTGACAACGTACCGAACTGCTCAATACTAGCAGAAATATAACTAAAAGTCAAGTTTGGCTCAAGAATAAGCCTAAGATAAGGGGAAATTACCTCTTTTCCCCTCTCCCTGCATAGGGAGAGGGGAATCATGGAATTACTCCGCCGTCACCCGTTCTACTTCATCCACTGTTGTAATTCCCTCCAGAACCTTCAGATACGCATCTTGCAACAACGTCGTCATACCTTCTTGTTGGGCCGTTTCTTTCAGCGCCGAACCAACCTTGCCGGCTAAAATCAGTTCTTCAATTTTTCCCGTCACCAGCATCAATTCAAAAATCCCGATCCGCCCCCGATACCCCGTGCTGTGGCAAGCCGCGCAGCCTTTGGCCTTCCTAATCATGACTTTGTTCTTCAGTTTTTTTTGATCAAAAACTTCTCCGGCTACTCCCTCTAAAATATGCCCGATACGCTCCACCAATTCCGTATCAGCTTCATACTGCTCGGCACATTCCACGCACACTTTCCGCACTAAGCGTTGCGCCATCACTAAGTTTAAGGCCGGCCCCAGCAAAAACGGCTTCAGGCCAAACTCAATAAATCGCGTGATCGCCCCCGGCGCGTCATTAGTATGTAAGGTTGAAAACACCAAGTGCCCGGTCATAGCCGCATTCATGGCCACTTCGGCCGTTTCTATTTCCCGAATCTCACCCACCATAATCACATCCGGATCCTGCCGTAAAATCGACCGCAAGCCAACCGCAAACGTGTAGCCGGCCGATTCATCAACTTGCGTCTGCTCCACGCCGGCCAAACGATACTCAATCGGATTTTCCAGCGTAATGATTTTGAACTCCGGCCGATTAATTTCATTTAAACAGGCGGCCAGGGTCGTCGTTTTCCCGGAACCCGTCGGCCCCGTCACCAAAATCATGCCATGGTCTTTTTTAAGCTCACGTACAAACCGCTCATAATCATGTGGCCGCATCCCCAAATCCTGCACCGGTGCGGCCCGGGCCGCCCGATTTAACAGGCGCATCACAATATTTTCGCCATGGCCGCCGGGCAAGGTCGATACCCGCACGTCATAGGTCGCATTGCCGATCTGGAGCGTAAAGCTGCCGTCCTGCGGCACCTCCTGCACGTTTAGTTTTAAGTTGGCCAATACTTTAATACGCGATAGTACCAGCTTCCACCCCTCCCGAGCAAAGCTGCTAATGTCCTGTAACACGCCATCCACCCGATACCGGAGGCGCGCTACCCCTTCGCCCGGTTCGATATGCACGTCCGATGCCCCGACCGCAATTGCTCCGGCCAACAGCGTACTGAGGAGTTCCGTCGGTGATAACCCGGTAATCTTTTCTCCCAATTCAGCTAAGGTGGCAATTTCCGGCGTGTTGGCGGCCGCATCACCAATCATTAACCCAACCGTTTCCGGCTGGTCGTGCCTAACCTGTCGTGGGTAACGCGAGAGAGCCGCCTGCAAACTGCGCCCGGAAATTGCAAACACTTGCGATGCCACCCCAAATCTTTCTTGCAGTTCATCTAGTAATTTTCTCGTTTCGGTTTGCTGCGGGTCCACCGCCCCGACCCGGATATCTTTACCCTTACGATAGAACACCACCGCCCGCGCCGCTTCCGCGCTAGCGCGCGGCACGAGCGACACGACCGCCGTATCCAATGGCCAAGCGACTAAGCTGACATACGGCAAACCAGCCGCCTCGGCTCGTTGTCGAGCTAAGCGTTCCTGGCCTTCGGCATTAAGTTGTGACAGCCGATCACTCAGCATGTCCTACCAGTATATCGCGAAAGAGGTTCGTTAGCTTCTCGGCATCATGAATAACAATCGCCCGCGGCACGACATCGGCTGCTTGTGCTACTGGCTGCTCGGTGGCCACCAGTGCTTCTTGTCGCAACCTATAGCCATGTTCCGTCGCCGTAAAGGTCACCCAGTCTTGTCCAGGCACCAACTTCAAATCTGCTCGTCCGGTATTTGCCACCACCGTCGTGGCCCGCTTCCCACCGAGATACGATTCGTACACCCGCACAAAATCCTCACCACTCCAACCGGTTGTCTGCTGGGGAGTAGTGAGTAGTGTCATGACGATCGTCAGTGGCGCCTCGCTTGCGGCCACTGCTCGGCCGAGACTCGGTAAAGCCAGCGTTGGCAAAATTGTGCCATACATATGTCCCGGCGCCACGATAATATGCGTCGCCTCACCCAACACCTGCGCTGCCCGCGAATTAAGCTCTACATCACCTTCGGCATACTTGACCCGCACCACTCCTGGTTTCCATGACTGGTCAGCCTGCAAATTAACTTTATGCGAAATGAAATGCTGACCTTCACCTAATAACTGTTCCTGCCTGCCCGCCGTAGTGGCGGGCCCATTTGGTTTAACCACTACCTGTTGCGTCAGTGCCTTAAGGGTTGTTGGGATAACCCCGGCTTCTTTCGGAATCTGTAAGAGACGGGCCATCATGGAGATCGCCGCGTCCAAGCCTGCCCCGTGGCCGCCACCCGGCGACTTTACGGGGTCACTCGTTTTTTCCAGACTGGCTAAGAAAATATTGCGCAAGGT
>CAYJWZ010000080.1:0-2552 GCA_964374055.1 uncultured Candidatus Saccharibacteria bacterium
GCGAGGTCAACCGGGCTAGGGAAGCACCTTCCTCAATCCGTATCATGCGGCCAGTGTAGGCGGAACTCGCATTGCTAAGCAAAAAGACAGCTGGGCCAAGGCAGCCGCCGCTCCCGCCCGATCCATCGCTGCCATACCGTCCTGTAATTGCTGGCGCATCGCCATATCACCCATCAGGTCCCGAATATTTTGTAACAATAAGGCGGGTGTAACATTGCCACTTTCCAGTACCCGGGCGGCCCCATACCGTTCAAATAATTCCGCATTCCGCATTTGATGATCGCTGGCCGCCGGTGGTGCCGGCAAGGGAATCAGCAGCGCTACTTTTTTTAGCCGCGCCAATTCAGCCAGCATAGTAGCCCCTGCCCGGCTCACCACTGTGTCAGCGACTACCAAGGCCCGCCCCAGCTCATCTTTCAAATACGGGAAAACTTTATACGCGGTGCGTCGGCTGGACTGTGCCAAGAGTTCAGTCGTCACTGTTTGCACGGCTTTAAAATGACGTTCACCAGTTACATGTAACACCGTCATATCTGAGATCAGTTGCGGCAGAATTTTAAGAATACTCTCATTGATAGCTTGCGCCCCCTGACTGCCACCCATAACTAATAAAACCTTTTCATTCGCCGGGAGAGTAAAAAATGCCTTCGCTTCAGCCACACTAAATTGTTCCAAATCTCGCCGCACCGGTATACCAGTGACGAATAGCTTTTTCTTATAACGGGCCGGCCAATGCTCACGCGCGCTTTCGAAGCCAACGGCCACCGCTGTCGCCAGTCGACTCCCCCAGCGATTAGCCAGGCCCGGCACGGCATCCGACTCATGCAAAAGTATGGGAATCCGGTAAAACCAGGCCGCTACAGTAACCGGCACACTACCATAGCCGCCCTTACTGACCACCACCTCCGGCATCAGCCAGAAAAGATGCCACAGCGCCAGCACTATACCCAGGGGAAACCACCACAAAAGATCAAACAAGGTCAAAAGGGAAGCATAGCGCCGTAATTTTCCGGCTGGTACTCCCTTCACTGGTACGTCATACCCAGCCATAAAGTCTTCAGTTCCCCCCGCCCGTGCTCCCACAAAATAAAGTTCCAAAGAATCGGGTCGCAGCCAGTGCGGTAACATCGCACGACGTGCCATGTGGTGCTGACGCAGCATTTCAATGAGTGGTCCCAAAGGAATAATATGCCCCGCACTCCCGCCACCCGTCAGGACGATACGCATCGCTTACGTAGAGCGAGAAATATTAAGCAAGACCCCTGAAGCAAAGAGAACCGACACCAGCGCCGAGCCGCCGTAGCTGATAAAAGGCAACGGTACCCCGGTCAGCGGCGTAATTCCGATAATCGAACCAATGTTAATAAATGCCTGCAACACAATCCACGACGTGATGCCAGTCGCCACTAGTCGCCCGAAGATATCCGAGCTCTGGTTGGCAATGCGATAGCCACGGTAAGCAATAAAACTAAACAGGGCCAATACGACTAACCCGCCGAAGAGGCCCAACTCCTCGGCCATAATAGCGAAAATAGAATCCGTCGCCGGCTCTGGTAAATACAAATACTTCTGGCGACTTCTCCCGAGCCCCAACCCAAACCAACCACCCGTCCCCACCGCTAACAACGCCTGGTTTATCTGGTAGCCAATTCCCCGCGGGTCAAGCTCCGGATGCAAAAAGGCGATTAAGCGCGCCAGACGATAGCGCGCCGCAGTAAAAAGAATACCAAAGACAGCTGTGCCCGACAGGGCAATCATAAATAAATGTCGCCACCTGAACCCGGCCGCAAAAATCATCGCCCCGGCAATCATCGTAATAATAAAAAGCGTGCCAATATCCGGCTGTAGCGCCACTAAGACGCCAATCGTAACTACCAGCACTAAAAAAGGCATTACACTACTTTTGAAATCACGCACTGCCTCGCCTTTTCGTTCGAGTAAAGCCGCCAGATACACAATAAAAGCCAGCTTGGTAATTTCAGTTGGTTGTAAGCTAAGCGGCCCCACCACAATCCAGCGCGACGCTTCGCCGTAACGGGCTCCAATACCCGGAATAAAAACCAACACCAGTAATCCAAGCGCCAGGAGCATCGCCGGCAAGGCTAAGGCCCGCCATGTCCGATAGGGAATCAAAAACCCAGCAATGAAGGCTACTAAACCACCACTGACCCCAAACAAAAGTTGGTGTTTTACAAAAGCATACTGATCGCCACGAAATTGTTCGGCCACCACCGACGAAGCCGAGGCCACCATCAGGAGACCAAACAGCGTTAAACCTAAAACGGCTAACACCAGTAACGAGTCCGGGTTAGTCGCATGCACCTTCGCTTTCATTCCCTTAAGGATAGCACTGCTGCTCGAAATTGGTTCCCGCGGTCAAATTCGTGCTGAAATAACCCGAAACTGGTTGCTCCCGGCGACAGCAGTACCGTATCCCCGGCTTGTGCTAACCCACGAGTGACTTCCACCGCCTCGGTCATAGAAGCCACCTCACGCCCCGGCACGTCACCTAACCCAGCTCGTTTAAAAACCTCTTGCATGCGGGCCGTCGC
>CAYJWZ010000081.1:0-2537 GCA_964374055.1 uncultured Candidatus Saccharibacteria bacterium
AGTAGGTCTAGAATTTGCGCGTCCGGAAGATCTGGAAAAACATTTTTCCGCTTACGTGGTGGGGAGTCTTGAATCTTTACGCGATGAGGCAATTGCACACGCTATTGAGGGGGGAGGTAGAAGCCTGGCCCAGTCAGGATATCAAAGTGAAGGAGATCTCTATTTTTATCCCAACCGGAAGATGCTCGAACCCTACCGTAAGCTTCTGGGGAGCGATACATTTGCAGAATGGAATGTTGAGAATATGTGGCAAGAGAAACTGGTAAAACCTTTCGTGCTCGCGGCGCATGATATCGCGCGGATTAGTGCACGTCTGGCCAGCACTCCTAAACCACAGCGTCGTAAATTGTTAGCGTTATTCGAAATAGAGCCAGCTAAGAAATGGCAGCGGTTAGAGCGCTGGCTCGATGATGATGAGATACGGACAAGGATGGGCAGGCGGTTACCAACACTGGCACCAATCCCGAAGAAGTATAAAAGGTTAGCTCGATAGTAATTTTGCAGCAATACACTGTTTCTTTAGTGCTACCTTATATACATGAAGAGGCTGGTGGCGGTAGGGGCTTTAGTGCTGATTGTGGTGACGCTGCTGATTCCGCCGCCGGAGGATAAGGTGGTTTTTCTGGATGTGGGGCAAGGCGATTCGATTTTGATTCAAAAAGGGACGCAACATGTTCTAATGGACGGTGGACCGGGCATGACGGTGCTGCGGCGGTTGGCCGAAGAGTTGCCTTGGTTTGATCGGACGATTGAGGTCGTTATCTTGACGCATCCGCAGCAGGATCACGTGGAAGGGCTGGTGCATGTGTTGGAGCGCTATAAGGTTGGGTTGGTGTTGTTCCCGCAGGCGGCCTATGGATCGCAGTTGGCGACGACGTGGTTACAGGAGTTGATTGATCGGCGCATTCCGTATCGCTTTGCCTGGGCGGGGCAGGAATTGCAGTTGGACGGCGTGCGTGTTTCTATCCTGGCGCCGTTTGCCGATGCCGAAGGGCAGGCTTTGGTGAAGAAGAATATAAATGAGGCCTCCACGACGACGCGGATTGATTTCCCCGCCGGTGGCGGGGCAGGTGCCCTATCGTTTTTAATGAGCGGCGATGCTGAAGCGCCGGCGGAGAAACTGTTAGTGGAAAAGTATAAGGGGTCAGGAACCTTGAGTTTAGGGTTCCTGACCCCTTCTCTTGATGTGGATGTTTTAAAAGCCGGGCATCATGGGAGCAAAACTTCGACTACGCCAGAACTGCTGGCAGCTGCATCGCCCTCGGCGGTAGTAGTTTCCGTCGGCGCCGATAATCGTTACGGTCATCCGCATCCGACGGTGATGGAGCGGCTTAAAGATTTCCAAGTCTGGCGGACGGATCAGAGTGGCTCGGTGCGGTTTGCGAATTCCATGGGGAAGTGGCTGGTGGCGACAGCGCGCTAAATCGGTACACTATATATATGTCTCGGGGCGACTGGGAGCTGTTAATTGATGATTTGATTAAGCGGCGGGTGCTCAAGACGCCGGTGATCATTAAAGCCTTTCAGAAAATTGATCGGGCGGACTTTGTGCCCGGGTCGCTCAAAAGCCGGGCGTATATGAATGCGCCGTTAGCCATTGGGGAGGGGCAAACAATATCGCAGCCACTTACCGTGGCGTTTATGCTAGAGCTGCTTCAACCAAAAGCGGGGCAGACTATTTTGGATATTGGCGCCGGCTCGGGTTGGCAGACGGCGCTACTCGCGGAAATTGTGGGTGAGCAGGGGCATGTAGTGGCACTAGAACTAGTGCCGGAGCTGTGCGAACAAGGCTCAAAAAATATAGAAAAATATCATTTTATTGAACAGGGCCGAGTGGAGTGGCATTGTCAGAGTGCGTCGGATGGTTTTCCGGCTAAGGCGCCGTTTGATCGGATTATTGCGGCGGCTTCGGCGGCCGAGATTCCGGCAGCCTGGAAAGAACAGTTGAAAACTGGCGGGCGCATAGTAGCACCGGTGGGGATGAGTTTGGTTATGTTGCAAAAGCAAGCAGACGGAAGTTGGCATGAGCAGGAATTTCCGGGATTTGTCTTTGTGCCGTTTGTGCCGTAAATTGGGGGCTATGGCTATCGAACGGACACTGGCAATTATAAAACCCGATGGGGTGCAACGGGGATTAGTGGGGGACATTATCCATCGTTTTGAACGAGCGGGGTTAAAAATCGTCGCCATGAAAATGGTATGGGCGGATAAGAAGTTGGTGGGTGAGCATTATACGAGTGACAAAGTCTATTTGGAAAGTGTGGGGCAGAAGGCATTGTTTGCGGCGCGGGATCGGGGAGTGGAGCTGAAAGAAACGGCGCTGGAAATTGGCCAGCGGGTGCGCGCTTCAAACATGCGTTACGTTTCAACCGGACCGGTAGTGGCCTTTGTGCTGGAAGGCAACACGGCCGTGCAGACGGTGCGGAATATTATTGGTGGCACGAATCCCTTAACGGCCGATATCGGGACGATTCGTGGTGACCTGACGATCGATGATTTTACGCAGGCTGATCAAGAAAAACGATCGGTGCGTAATT
>CAYJWZ010000082.1:0-2441 GCA_964374055.1 uncultured Candidatus Saccharibacteria bacterium
ACCGGGGTGTTTGTAGAACTTGATGCCGCGTGCGCCCAGGTACCAGTCTTCTTCGTCGCTCTTGGCGCCCACGTTGCCCAGCAGCCCGGCCAGTACCGGTGGTCGGAGGTCAAGTCTGACCTGAAGCACCTGCGGTACCTCGAAGGTATCCATCACAACCGCAAGTGCCTGCGTTGGGAGCGGATCGACCTGGCGGCGCATTGGGATAAGAAAGATGGCATTCGACCCAAGGATGTCCGAGATCCCAAGACCTCGCCACACGCCGGCATTCTGGCGGCAGCCGCTCACTTTCCGAAGTGGGTGCAAGCCATGGACGGTGAGACGGTGCCGTACGTCTGGCTGCCCGGCTACGAATTGAACGTTCCCGACTATGGTGAGTGGACGAACGTGCCGACTCTGCTCTGGGACGCCGACAGCTGCCAGGTGGAGCTCAACGCCAATTACGCCGACTATCTCAATGGCAACTGGGCTGTTCCGTCCCTCCGGGAGTGATCGGAACTTGCCCTTTGGTTCATTTGGACTTGGAAAGCCTTGGATTTTAAGCCTTGGTCTTCCAGGTCCTTTTTTGTTTATTGAAGAATTGTGTGGATTTTCTGGGCGGCGGTTTCTTCGGCGGCGGCTAAACTGTGGGCGTGGAGGGAAAATTTTAATGTTCCGTTGTCACGGGTGGCGCCGAGACTTTCTTGAATAGCGACGCGGCGTTTACGCAAACCTTTGCCGAGCAGTAAATATAAATCATATTTTGGCTGATGATCGTCGATGATGTAGGCAACGGTGAAATCGGCGATATTATTGCCCAGCTCTTTTAGGGCGTCGGTTAAGGTGGCGTCGGTAGCGCCACTTTCCTGAAAATCGACCGGGCGGACAATACTCCAGAAAATACGGCTATTTTCGTCGTAACGCAGCCGGGCATAAATACGGCCGGTGAGCTTAAGGAGGGGTAGTGGTTTGGTTTTAACGAGATGCTGAATAACGGCTTCGCGGTCGGCGGCAAGCTCCATCAGTTCAGCGGCAATTTTGAAGGAGGTGGGGGTGGTGCTTGGTTTCTGGAAGGAGTCGGTGCCAGCGATGATGCCGGCGTAGAGGGTGGTCGCGATATTTGGTTCGATCGTCTTCGTGAGGTGCTGGATAATTTCGTAGGTGACTTCGGCCACCGAGCCTTTAGTGATATCCACCAAGTTTACGGTACCGAAGTGCTCGTTATCGGCCTGGTGGTCAACGTTGATAATCGGGGTGTTATAGAAAAAGTCGGTGTGGCCGGTGAAGGTGTGGCCGAGTTCTTCTAAATCAGCGGCGCCAAAAACAAAGACGAGATCGTAGGGTAATGGTCGGACAGAAGTTTCCAGCTGGTCTTTGGTGATGATGGTGCCTTCGGGCAGGGTGAAATGCAGACGGATGCCGCCGCGCAGCGGTTCTTGTCGGATGTTGCTGATATTTGCCGGGCCGGCGATATCGAGAATGACTTCCGGCCGGCTGACGGGCCGGGTGATGACTTGGGAGGAACCGGGGAGAAACTGGAGGGCGGGCGGGACGTGGCTGACGCTTACTTCATCGACCGGTTTTTTGAGTGTCTCGAGTGTTAAAAAAAGGCCGACCATGGAAGCGAAGGCGTCGGCTGATGGTTTGGCTGGCACCATGAGCAACACGGTGCTGGCGCGATTGAGCAAGGAGCTCACTTGTTCTAATTCAGGCAAGGCCATAAGTGATAAATCTTCCCACCTTACCGCGCCGGGCTCGGCTTGTGAACTGTGGTAATGGGGATAACCCCACTTCGTCCCGCTACGCGGGACTTCGCGGGGCGCAGCATTTACGTTACGCTCGATGTGTGAAGACTCGTATAGTAAAAAGTCCTATGGAGATGGGGCAACTAGCGGCGGAAGTTGGCCAGCAGTTACAGCCGGGTGCGATCGTTTATTTAGTAGGCGAGTTGGGGGCGGGTAAGACGACATTTGTGCAGGCACTGGCCGGTTTTTTTGGCGTCACACGTCCGGTGACCTCCTCGACTTTTGTGTTGATGAGCAGTTATCGGATAGTAGCGCAGCCTTCGATCCAAAAAATGATACACGTGGACTTATATCGTTTAACAACGGAGCAAGCACAGCACGAACCACTGGTGGCCGAGCTTCTGATTGAAGCGAAAGAAAAAGAAAGAATAACTGTTATTGAATGGGCGGATCGACTCGACAAAGCAACGGCCCCGGTTGGGTGGTGGATGCAGTTTGAACATACGGATCCAACGACGCGTGTAGTAAGGTGGGAGTAAGGCCAGAGAACCTAAGCTGGCAATTCTCGATTCGCATGCCCTGATTCATCGGGCCTATCATGCGTTACCGCCGATGAACGCGCCAGATGGGCAGCCAACGAATGCGGTCTATGGCTTTACGGCCATGCTCTTTAAAGTGTTTACGGCACTCAAGCCGACGCATGTGGTGGCGGCTTTT
>CAYJWZ010000083.1:0-2310 GCA_964374055.1 uncultured Candidatus Saccharibacteria bacterium
GCGCCCGCTGGCAATCAACACTGCAGGGAATGCACCCGCTGAGGTGCGTCATCACGATGAGCGAGTCATGCTGCGGGCAACCTCTCGTCGCTTGGAGAAACCACTGATACGTAGTGTAGTGTCGCGCAAAGGCGTCTACGCAACACTCCGGATACCCACACAGACTGCCAAGAGTGAGCTGGGCCGCTGCATCATCTGCTCGCCAGTCAGCATCGGCTCGTTGGTAGAGAGCTTGCGAGGCCGCCGAATCGGCGATACTCACCACGCACTCCTGGTAACCGCCAGTTAACAAGTGCCAAGCGGTGCGCGCGACATAAAGGTTGGCAGCTCGACCCAGCTTCTCATAGAATCCCGCTGCCGGGTTCTCGGCATCTTTCGTCACACAGTAGACTAGAGCGAGGCGGCGAAACCCGTGGTGCAGAAGTGTCAGATTGAAAGCGCAACTAATGACCGTTGCTTTCAGAGCGTACAAATCGTAGTGCCGGAGTGCGCTCGGCAGATCCCACTGGCCCAGGCATGCCCGCAGCGCCGGAACAATGTCGTTGTCAGGTGATGCCATGACGCTTTCCTTTCCATTTTTGGTAAGAACAAGCTTCCTGCCCCGTTTCAAACAGTTATCATCTTTTCACAAATTTGTCAACGGCTGCGTTTTCAATCACACTACACCTTATGAAAGATCTGGCCTACAACAAACGAGCGCATTTTGATTACCACATTCTCGAAACCTTCGAGGCGGGGTTACAATTGCTCGGTACGGAGGTGAAATCGGTGCGCGCCGGGCACATGAGTTTTCGGGGAGCGTTCGTAACCTTGCGGGGTGAAGAAGTGTTTTTGACCAACGCCACCATTCCACCGTGGCAAGTTAAGAACACGCCAGCCGACTATGACCCGACGCGCCCACGCAAACTGCTGTTAAAAAGCGCGGAAATTAAGGAACTGTTAGGTACCCGCAAAGGGGAAGGCTTGACAATGATCCCCATACGTGCCTATAATAAACGCGGCATGATTAAGCTGGAAATCGGGTTGGCGAAGGGGAAGAAACAATATAGTAAGAAGGAAGACAAAAAGGCGCGCGATATCGAACGAGATGTTGATAGAATGTTACGGGGTAAGGAGTGAACATTGAAAATTGAACTAACGTACCAACTTTTCTGTTTCGCCGGTCCCACTTCGCCCCGCCAACGGCGGGGCTACGCGGGACACTTTTCGGCGGAGCCGAAAAGTGGGCATGCTAGGCCTCGATAGAGTGTTCGCTTCACAATCGGCGTGTCGAGCGCGGTACACAGCGCTCGTAACTACAAGAGTGTACACACGTTCAAGTGCAAACGTATTCGGTCGCGTGAAGAACGCTTTGGCTAACACCTTGGCGCCTTCATTCGCACCTGCTATTGCTTAATACCAGTAGCCATCGAACACCCACTGCCTCGGTGAGTGCCCCGGTGTTATAGCAGAGGCTTGGCATGAGAGACTTTTAAACATCACTCTCATGCGACCGCACCGATGTTTACGCTCAAGTGGAGTTTTGTTGGTTTTTAATCTACTCGAGCGTAACTTAAATCAGCTACACACGTAGAAGATTGTTGGGTACCACCCTACACGTGGGTTCAATTCCCACCATGTCCACACTTCACTCCTTGGAATACCAAGGAGCTTCGCGTGGCGCCGCCACCATTTCATATACAGAAAAATTTTGGCCAGGAATGCGAAGTGTGGCCCGCGTAGCCCCGCCGTTGGCGGGGCGTAGTGGGACTACAATATTAATGAATGTATTTTGTTTATATCCTACGCTTGGCTGACAAAAGTATTTACATCGGCTCGGCTGCGAATCTTAAAAAGCGACTTTCTGACCACAGTTACGGCTTAGTTTCTTCAACCAAGAACTATCGACCAATTAAAGTTTTATTCTTTTGCGCTTTTCCAAAGAAAGTAATTGCTATGCGTTTTGAAAAGTATCTCAAATCCTCATCCGGCTTCGCCTTTCGGAATAAGCATTTGATTTGACGCTTGGAGCGACGGGTGAGCCTGCCTGCCGGCAGGCAGGGCGAATTTCCACCAGTTGCATGAAAGGTTGCATGAAAGTACCTGACACCTTCATTTCACCTGACACCTTCATTTCACTGACACCTTCATTTCATCACAGAAACCTCCTTTACACGTTGTGGTTCTTCAATGATGGGGCTGCGTTGTTAACGTACAGCCGATACTATCTTGCCTTAGGCATACGCTTGTTATATTGAGCTGTCAATGGGTATGTCCGTAACTCCTCACTGACCTGAAAGCTGCACAGCCATGCCCTGCCGCAGCACGGCC
>CAYJWZ010000084.1:0-1884 GCA_964374055.1 uncultured Candidatus Saccharibacteria bacterium
ACGCGCATCCGCAGTTAAAAAGGACGGTGGCCAAGGGCTCAACTGAACTTAGTCAGATTTTGACGACACCGATTGGTGTGTTGGCTGATGTGGCGCCAACAATTTTAGAAATCTTAAACCTACCTAAGCCAGCCGAGATGACCGGCGTATCACTTTTGAATTCCCTGAATTGAGTTCACTGGGGAAGTTCGGGGTATTGCTTCCACCAGTCTTGCGATTGTTCGTAAGCGTAGGCAACCCGGAAAAGGAGACTTTCCTGAAAGTGCGGGCCGATTAACTGCATACCAATCGGTAAGTTATTTGAGAACCCAGCCGGAACGGATAGTGCTGGCAGACCAGCAACGGCTGGAGCGGTGGTAAATAAATCCGACATATACATGGCCAGTGGATCATCGGCCCGTGAGCCAACAGCAAACGCGACTTCGGGGGTGGTTGGGCCCGCAATAACATCCACTTTTTTAAATGCTTCTTCATACTCGCGCCGAATTAGCGTGCGCACGCGGCTGGCTTGTTTATACCAGGCGTCGCTGTAGCCGGCAGAAAGCGCATAGGTACCCATAAGAATTGTTCGTTTTACTTCCGGCCCAAAATACTTGCCGCGGGCTTCTAAGTAGTGATCGAGTAGTTTCTGGCTTTGCACTTCTACCTTTCCATAGCGCAGCCCGTCGTACCGACTAAGATTGCTGGCTCCTTCGGCTTTAGCAAGTAAGTAGTAGGTAGGAATGCTTACGGAATTCAGAGGTAAGGAAATTTCATGGATTTCGGCGCCCTGTGATCCCAGCTCGGCGATGGCGCGGCGCACGGTTTCCTGCACACCGCTTTGTACTCCGGCGGCGAAGTATTCTTTCGGTACACCAATTTTTAGGCCCGTGATGTCGCGTCCGCAGCTTTTGGTGTACTGCTCCACCGGTACCGGTGAGCTCGTGGCATCATGAATATCCTGGCCAGCGATGATTTCGAGAAGGTGAGCGGCGTCTTTTACGGTGCGAGTGATTGGTCCAATTTGATCCAGACTGCTGCCATAAGCAATGGCACCAAAGCGACTGACGCGACCGTAGGTTGGTTTTACACCGACTGTATTACAGAAACTTGAAGGGTGCCGAATAGAGCCGCCGGTGTCAGTACCCAGTGCCGCAAAGACTTCGCCGCTGGCCACGGCCGCGGCCGAACCGCCGCTGCTTCCGCCGGCAACCTTGCTTACGTCCCATGGATCGCGCGTTACGCCGTAATCGGAATACTCGGTTGAGACTCCCATGGCAAACGCATCGCAGTTGGCTTTTCCAACTAGTATGGCGCCAGCTTTTTTCAGCTTCTTTATAACGGTGGCCTCATAGGGGGACTGGAAATTCTCGAGTATTTTTGAAGCAGCCCGTGTCTTGCCTTCACGCGTGCAAATATTGTCTTTGATAGCAACCGGAACACCTTGCAGGGGTCCGGCTTGATCGTCGGAATCGGCCGGAGTATGCAGCTCGCCTTCAAGGACCTCCACCAGCGCATGGATGTGTGGTTCCCACGCTTTGATATTTTTATGTGACTGCTCGACCGTGCGAGGGGATTCCATACTACTCAAAAACTGCTTTAACTTTAAATTGCTTATTTTTGGTTTCGGGGGCACTTTTAAGCAGCTCGTCAGCTGTGCATAATTCCTCGGGCCGGGCAGTATCGTCACGTGTAACATTTTTTAATCCAGTCATATCATCAGCCGTTGGTACACCGTCGGTCTTAATTTTTTGGATTTGTGAAAAATGATTAAGCACTCCCGAGAGCTGCTGGGTGGCACTCATGATCTCTTCAGCGGATAGTCCTAGCCGCCCCAACTGAGCAACTTTTTTAACCTCTTGGGCGGTAACCTTTTTACTCATTGCTCCAGCATTTTCTTAAATG
>CAYJWZ010000085.1:0-1678 GCA_964374055.1 uncultured Candidatus Saccharibacteria bacterium
AGAAAAGCCCGCTTCTGGCCTTATTGAATTCAAAACGGCTTGAAATTTCCCCGAAAAACGGCTGGCGAGCCCGCGTAGCGGGCGAGCCAACTGCTTCATTTCCCAACTGGCGGAGACGGGAGGATTCGAACCTCCGAGGCGCTTGCACGCCTTCCGCTTTTCGAAAGCGGTGCGATCGGCCACTCTGCCACGTCTCCGTATCCTAAGCTTCATTTTCCTAGAGAGATTGTCAACCGGTGCCGGCTGCCACGCCCTGCATCCGCAGGGCGCCCCGCGAATGCCGGGGCGTCTCCGGCGGTGACAGCGTAGCGATTTTGGCTCAATTTGGCTAGTCGTTGACGTAAACCACTTGAACAAGTGAGTATGCTATTGTATGGTTAGCCCTTATGAAGCGTAACCACAAAGTCAAAGAAACCATCAAAATTGTTGACGTACTGCAGGAATTACGTCTTTCGGAAAGTGAATTTTTTCGGTTACTTGGTGATCTAAAAATTCGCTTAACCGAGGGCCAAAAGAACCTTGATGGGCGAGAAGTAGCTGCCATACGACAACGCCTCAATGACAAGCGCCGGCGTGAAGAAGCTCGTTCTAAAATGGTCGCCCTGCCTTCCATTATGCGTGTCCAGGAATTAGCCACCGCGCTCCAAGTTCCGGTCGGCGAAGTGCTATCGGCCCTGCTTAAAAACGGCGTCATTGCCACGCTCAATAATGAAATTGATTACGACACCGCCGCCATCATTGCCACCGATTTAGGCTATAACACGCAGGAAGATGTCGGCGCTCTGGAACGGGATTCGCTCACCCCCGAAAAACTGGACGAAATTCTCAAAAAAGAAGACCCGGCCGAGCAAACTGTGCGCCCACCCGTCGTCACCATCATGGGTCACGTTGATCATGGTAAAACCACCCTGCTCGACGCCATTCGCTCGGCCAGCGTTGCCGCCAAAGAAGCCGGCGGTATTACGCAAGCCATCAGCAGTTATCAAGCCGAACATCACGGCCGAACCATTACCTTTATCGACACCCCCGGTCACGAAACGTTTACCTTTATGCGTAAGCGCGGTGCCTCACTGGCCGACATCGCTGTGCTGGTGGTCGCCGCCGATGATGGTGTTAAACCGCAAACCAAAGAAGCCGTCTCGCATGCTGTGGCCGCCGGCGTACCGATTATCGTCGCTATCAACAAGATTGATAAAGCTGGTGCTAATATTGAAAAAACAAAAACCGAGTTGGCCCAACTCGGACTCAACCCCGAAGAATGGGGTGGTAAAACTGTCATGGTGCCGCTGTCGGCCCTGACTAAACAAGGCCTTCCGGAACTCCTCGAAATGATTCTTCTGACGGCCGATCTCGTCCAACCCAAAGCTAATCCAAACCGCCCGGCACTCGGCAGCATTGTCGAAAGCTATTTGGATAAAAATGTTGGCCCGATTGCCGTTGCTTTAGTGCACACCGGTACCCTCAAAACGGGCGACAACGTGGTCATCGGCCGGGTCGCCGGCCGCATCCGCCGCTTGCTTGATTTCCGTGGCCGCAACATCACACTGGCCGGCCCGAGCACCCCCGTCACTATTGTTGGGCTGGAAGCTATCCCGGCTGCTGGCGATGTTATGCAAGTAGTAGAAGCCCGTGAAGAAGCCCGTCTCAAAGCCCACGCCCGCCGGGCGCCGGTCAAAAC